>NZ_JBSGET010000093.1:0-32935 GCF_053603035.1 Kitasatospora sp. NPDC004272
CCCCGGCGGACGGGCTGGCGGGCGGGGCCGGGGCCAGGTCGATGCCGGGGTCGGCGGGGGACGCGCCCGCGCCCGGCTGGGCGGACCCGGACGCGGACCCGGACGCGGCGGGGTCGGCGGTCGGCTCCGCGGCAGGGGCACCGGAGCCGGAGGCGGAGGCGGAGGCGGAGGCGGAGCCGGAGGGGTCGGCGCTGCTGGGGCGCGGCACCGGCGGCTTGTCCTGGGCGGGCTTGGCGGTGCCGGTGACCGTGCCGTCCGGGTTGAGGAAGGCCGGGTCGCCGCCGGGCACCATGCCGAGCGCGCGGGCCCGCTGCTCCAGCGCGTCGGGGGCGGACTGCTCGGCGATCTGCTGCTGGAGGGTCTGCTGCCGGTCGGTGGCCTCGGTGGTCTGCTTCTTGAGCCGGGCGAGCGTGAACGACCCTTCGTTCAGAGCGGTGTTGAGCATCAGCAGCCCGAGCAGCCCGGCCGACAGCAGGGCGACCACCAGCACCGCGAACGGGGTGCGTCCCCGCATCGAGCGCGCCCCGGGCCGGACGGTGATCCGTGCTCTGCCCCCCTGCCCGGGGACGCTCCCCCGGATCCGCTCGCCGGCCACCGGCACCGCTCCACTCCCCTTCGCTCCGCTGTTCCCGGCGGCTGGCTACCTCCGGGTCCGTCTGATCCTCTCCGCCACCCGCAGCCGCACGGGCGCGGCGCGCCGGTTCTCCTCGATCTCCGCCTCGGTGGCCAGTTCGGCCCCGCGGGTGAGGAGTTTCAGCCAGGGCTGGAGCTCCTCGGGGATCACCGGCAGGCCCGGCGGGGCGGTGGAGGTGGCGCCCGCCTGGAGGTACTGCTTCACCAGGCGGTCCTCCAGCGACTGGTAGGACATCACCACGATCCGGCCGCCCACCGCGAGGGCGTCCAGCGCGCCGGGGATCGCCCGGTCCAGCACCTCCAGCTCGCCGTTGACCTCGATCCGCAGCGCCTGGAAGGTCCGCTTGGCCGGGTTGCCGCCGGTGCGCCGGGTGGCCGCCGGGATGGCGTTGCGGACCAACTCCACAAGACGAGCGCTGTTGGTGAACGGTTCCCGCTCGCGTTCCCGCAGAACGGCGGAGGCAATCTTCCCGGCGAACCGCTCCTCGCCGTAGACCTTGAGGATCCGGGCCAGGTCGCCGTGGCTGTAGGTGTTGAGCACCTCGGCGGCCGAGATGCCGCGGGTCTGGTCCATCCGCATGTCCAGCGGGGCGTCCTGGGCGTAGGCGAAGCCGCGGTCGGCCTCGTCCAGCTGCATCGAGGAGACGCCGAGGTCGAACAGCACGCCCTGCACCTCGGGGACGTCCAACTCGTCGAGGACGCGCGGGATCTCGTCGTACACGGCGTGCACCAGGGTGGCCCGGTCGCCGAACGGGGCGAGCCGCTCGGCGGAGAGCTCCAGGGCCCGCGGGTCGCGGTCGACGGCGATCAGGCGGACGTCCGGGAAGCGGGTCAGCAGGGCCTCGCTGTGGCCGCCCAGGCCCAGGGTGGCGTCCACCACCACGGCGCCGGGCGCCGAGATCGCCGGAGCGAGGGCGTCCAGGCAGCGCTCCAGCATCACCGGGATGTGCCGGGGGGCGGGGCTGTCGGTACTCATACGGGGGCGGGGCCCTTCCTCAGGTGCGGTGTGGCCGGGCCATTCTCGCGCACCGGGCGGGCCGGGCCGCACGCCGCCCGTGGTCCCCGCCCGCTCGCTCGGGGGAAGGAGCGACCGCCCGGCACCGGGGAAGGTGCGCCAGGTGGGCACGGAGCGGGAGGAGGCCGCGGGCTGCGTACGGGGCGGGCCCGGCGCGGAGAGCGGCCGGGCCGCCCGGTCCCCGGGCGCCGTCCGCCGTGCTCCACTGCGCCTGCAGCCTATCGTCCGCGCCCCGCCAGTCAACGCCCCGCTCCGGCGCACCACCCGGGCGGCCGTACCGGTTCGCGCAGGTCGGGCCGGTGGGCGGGGGCCGGCGGGGCCCGCCGGGGGGCGGGGCGCGGGGGGCGGCGGGTGCGCCGGGCGAACCGGGGCGAAGCCGTTCGAACCGCTGCCCGCGGCGGACGGCGGCCGGGCGGCTCCGCGGGATTCCCCGCTCCCGCGGCGAACCGCGGGAGCCCGTACCCCGTCCCAAACCGGGACAGCCTTCGCGTGTCGCCCGGGCGGGTGACTTCTGGCCGTGGGACAGGGAAGAATGCGCCAGGTATTCGGGGTGGGCCGGGCTCGAACCAGCCGCCCGGCGACTGTGCAACATGGGAGCTTACGGGTGACGACCATCAACGGGCAGGGCACGGAGCAGCCGGAGCCGGGCCGCTACGACCGGCGGGAATCAGCCGGGATGGCGGAACTGGCGGCGGTGGTCGACCGGGTCCGGAAGTCCGTGGAAAGCGTGATCGAGGGCAAGCCGGAGGCGGTCCGGATCGCCCTGACGGTGCTCCTCGCCGAGGGCCACCTGTTGCTGGAGGACGTGCCGGGCGTCGGCAAGACCATGCTCGCCAAGGCGCTGGCCCGCTCGGTGGACTGCACGGTGCGCCGGATCCAGTTCACGCCCGACCTGCTGCCGTCCGACGTGACCGGCACCAACGTGTTCGACCAGCACCAGCGCGACTTCGAGTTCCGGCCGGGCGCGATCTTCGCGCAGATCGTGGTCGGCGACGAGATCAACCGGGCCTCGCCGAAGACCCAGTCCGCGCTGCTGGAGTCGATGGAGGAGCGCCAGGTCACCATCGACGGCACCACCCACGGACTGCCCTCGCCGTTCATGGTGATCGCCACCCAGAACCCGGTCGAGATGGAGGGCACCTACGCCCTGCCGGAGGCCCAGCGGGACCGCTTCATGGCCCGGATCTCGATCGGCTACCCCAGCGCCGAGGCCGAGTTCGCGATGCTCGACCTGCACTCCGCGGCCAACCCGCTGGACGACCTGCAGCCGGTCGCGCACGCCTCCGACCTGCTCAAGCTGATCGACCTGGTGAAGACCGTCTACGTCGCCGACCCGGTCCGCCGCTACGCCGTCGACCTGGTCGCCGCCACCCGCACCAGCCCCGAACTGCGGCTCGGCGCCTCCCCCCGGGCCACCCTGCACCTGGTCCGGGCGGCCCGCGCGCACGCCGCCCTGGAGGGCCGCGACTACGTGCTCCCGGACGACATCCAGGTGCTGGCCGCCCCGGTGCTGGCGCACCGCCTGCTGCCGACCTCGGAGACCCAGCTGAGCCGCCGCACGGTCGAGCAGGTCGTGCTCGACCTGGTGGCCCGACTGCCGATCCCGCGCCCGCAGGGCCGCTGAGGTGGCGCGGCCCACCCGCGCCAACGGGGTCCGCGCCGCGCTGCGCGGACTCACCACCCGGGGGCGCTCCTTCCTGGCGGCCGGCGTGACCGCCGCGCTCTGCGCGTTCGCGTTCGGCCAGGCCGCGCTGTTCCAGGTCGGCGTGCTGCTGGCGGTGCTGCCGCTGGCGGCCGCCGGGATGCTGGTGCGCACCCGCTACCGGGTGGCCTCCGGCCGCCGGCTCAGCCCGCACCGGGCCGCGGCCGGCCAGGAGGCCCGGGTGCACCTGCGGCTGGACAACGTCTCCCGGGTGCCCACCGGCCTGCTGCTGCTGGAGGACAAGGTCCCGTACGTGCTGGGCCCGCGCCCGCGCTTCGTGCTGGACCGGGTCGAGCCGCACGGCTTCCGCGAGGTGTCCTACCGGGTCCGCTCGGACCTGCGCGGCCGCTACCCGCTGGGCCCGCTGCAGCTGCGGCTGTCCGACCCGTTCGGGATGTGCGAGCTGACCCGCGCGTTCAGCGCCGCCGACGTGCTCACCGTCGTCCCGCAGGTCCAGGACCTGCCGCCGGTCCGGCTGCCCGGCGAGTCCACCGGGCAGGGCGACTCCAACAGCCACACCCTGGCGCTGGCCGGCGACGACGACGTCATCCCGCGCGAGTACCGGCACGGCGACGACCTGCGCCGGGTGCACTGGAAGTCCACCGCCCGCTACGGCGAGCTGATGGTCCGCCGGGAGGAGCAGCCGCTGCAGGCCCGCGCCACCGTGCTGCTGGACACCCGGGAGACCGCGCACCGCGGCTCCGGCCCGGCCTCCTCGTTCGAGTGGGCGGTGTCCTGCGCCGCCTCGGTCGCGGTCGACCTGGTGCAGCGCGGCTACCGCACCCGGCTGCTCACCGACACCGGCCGCTCGGTGCCCGACCCCGGCGTGGGCGGCGGCACCGGTGCCGCCGAGTCCGTCGGCATGCTGCTGGACGCGCTGGCCGTGGTCGAGCTCTCCGACGCCGGCACCCTGGCCCGCGCCGAGGAGGTGCTGCGCCTGGGCGGCGAGGGCCTGCTGGTCGCGGTCGTCGGCGAGCTGGACGAGGAGCAGGTGGAGCGGCTGGCCCGGCTGCGCCGGCGCACCGGCGGCGCCGTCGTCCTGCTGCTGGACACCGGCACCTGGTCCGGCCTGCGGCACCTGCTGCCGGAGACCGCGGACGCGCAGGTCGAGGCCCGGGTGGCCAGGCTGCGCGAGTCCGGCTGGACCGTGCTGCCGGTGCGGGCCGGCGACTCGCTGCCCGCCCTGTGGCGGGCCGCCGACCGCACCCAGAACAACTCCGTTCCCTACCGAGACGAGGTCGGCGCTTGACCACCCGGGCCAAGTTGACGCTCTGCGCGGCCCTGGCCACCGCCCTGGCCGCGCTCTGCCTGTCCCCGCTGTTCCAGGACGCCGCCGCGCTGGCCCCGCACTGGCTGCTGATGGTCGCCGTCGCGGCCGGGGCCGGGGCCGGGCTGCGCGCCCTGCCGCTGCCCCGGGCCCTGGTGCCGCCGCTGCAGCTGGTCGTGGTGCTGTACGTGCTGCTGCTCACCAGCGTGCAGTCCTCGATGAGCTTCGGCCTGCTGCCCGGTCCGGGCGCGCTGGACGCGGTCTCCTCGCTGCTGACCCAGGGCGGCACCGACGTCCAGGAGTACGCGATCCCCGCCCCGGCCACCGACGGCCTGCGGCTGATCGTGGTCGGCTCGGTGGCCCTGGTGGCCGTGCTGGTCGACGCGCTGGCGGTCACCTACCGCCGGGCCGCGGCCGCGGGCCTGCCGCTGCTCGCCCTGTACTCGGTGGCCGGCGGCCTGGCCGACTCGCCGGGGAGCCTGTGGCTGTGGTTCCTGCTCGCGGCGGCGGGCTACCTGGGCCTGCTGTACGTCGAGGGCCAGGACCGGCTGACCCGCTGGGGCCGGGTCTTCCACGGCACCGGCCGCTCCGCCGTGGCGCTGTCCAACGGCGGCCGCCGGATCGGCGTGATCGCGCTGGCCGCCGCCGTGCTGCTGCCGGTGTTCGTCCCGGCGGTCGGCACCGGCCTGTTCGGCGACCTGGGCAACCACGACAGCCGGGGCGGCGGCGGCGGGAACGGCGGGAGCGACGAGCGTTCGCTGAACCTGGTCGTCGCGCTCACCGCCAACCTGCGCTCCAGCGACGACACCGAGCTGCTGACCTTCTCCACCGACTCGCCCGACGTCGACCAGCTCTACCTGCGGATCGCCGAGCTCAGCGAGTTCAACGGCGAGGAGTGGCTGACCGGCCGGCAGGACCTGCAGCCGATCCCGACCACCGTGCCGGGCCCCGAGGGCCTGCTGCCGAACCTCCCGACCACCTCGGTCCGCACCACCGTCACGGTCTCCGACCGGCTGAGCACCGCCTGGCTGCCGATGCCCTACCCGATGTCCTGGGTGGAGCTGCCGTCCACCACCGACTGGCGCTTCGACCCGGTCGGACGCACCGTGAGCGGCGTGAACGGCCAGAAGAGCAAGGGGATGACCTACTCGGTCGGCTCGGTGTCGGTCAACGCCACCGCGGCCCAGCTGCGCGCCGCCGGGGCCCCGCCCGCCGACATCAGCAAGCGCTACCTGGGCCTGCCGTCCAACCTGCCGGCGGTGGTCGCCGACACCGCCCGGGACGTCACCAGGGGCAAGACCACCCCGTACGACCAGGCCGTCGCCCTGCAGCAGTACTTCACCAGCGGCGGGTTCACCTACAACACCAAGATCGACTCGCGCACCGGGCCGGACGCCATCGCCAAGTTCCTCCAGGACAAGGAGGGCTTCTGCGTCCACTTCGCCGCCACCATGGCCGCGATGTCCCGCTCGCTGGGCATCCCGGCCCGGGTCGCGATCGGCTTCACCCCGGGCAGCGGCAACGGCAGCGACCGGGTGGTGCGCAGCTCCAACTACCACGCCTGGCCCGAGCTGTACTTCAACGGCTACGGCTGGATGCGCTTCGAGCCGACCCCGAACCGGGGCACCACCCCGCTGTACTCCGTGCAGCAGACCGCGCCCACCAGCGCGCCGAGCACCGCGCCCACCAGCGCCGCGCCGAGCGCGCAGCCCTCCGCCCAGCCGTCCGCCTCCAGCAGCTGCCCCCCGCAGCAGCACCAGCTGGGCGACTGCGGCGACGAGAGCGCGGTGGTCGAGCACCGGACCGTCGAGACGTCCTGGTGGCGGAGCTGGCCGGCCCTGCTGACCGTGCTGGGCGTCCTGGTGGTGCTGGCGGCGCTGTCCTTCCCGATGTTCTGGCGCGCCGGGCTGCGCCGCCGCCGCCTCGGCGCCGGCCGCCACCAGCCCGGCGCCGACGGGCCGCGGCTGACCGACGAGCAGGTGCTCGCCGCCTGGGCCGAACTCGTCGACTCCGCCTGGGACCTGGGCATCCCGCCGGACGAGGCCCGCACCCCGGGCAACGCGGTGCGCCGGCTGGCCGCGGACGTCCGGCTCGACCCGGAATCGGCGGCCGCCGCGGGCCGGGTCGCCCTCGCCACCGAGCGGGTGATGTACGCCCGCGAGTCCGACGCGCCCCCGCACCTGGGGGCCGACGTCCGCACCGCCCGCGAGGCGCTGCTGGTCCGCGCCACCCGGACCCGGCGGCTGCGCGCGCTGCTGCTGCCCGCCTCCGCGGTGCGGCTGTGGTGGCGCGCCCAGGACCGGGCCGCGGCCCGCCGGGAGCGCACGGCCGAACGGGTGGCGGCGGTCCGGGCCGCGCTGGCCGGGCCGTTCCGGCGGCTGCGCCGCAAGAAGCGGGGGTAGCCCCCGGCACGCAGAGATCCGCCCTGGGAGGGGAGCCCTCCCAGGGCGGATCACGTTCTGCCGGTCACGCGGTGCTGATCACCTGGTGTCGGAGGATCGCTGCTACAGGCCGCTCTGTTCGTCGCGGCGCCGCTGCCAGCGCTGTTCCATTCGGTCCACGACGCCGGACTTCCGGCGTGGCGCTGCCGCCTGTCGTGGGCCGTGCCCGGCCGGGCCGCGGCGCCACGCGGTGACCGCGAGGACCGCACAACCGAGCATCACCAGGAACCCGATCACACTGACCCAGATGACCTGCGCGACCAGGCCGCCCATGAGCAGCGCGATGCCTGCCACGAACCCCGCCACGGCCAGGTAGACCCGCCGACGGGTGTAGGTGTGCAGGCCGGTTCCCTCGAGCGCTGACGCGAACTTGGGATCTTCGGCGTACAGCGCTCGCTCCATCTGCTCGAGCAGTCGCTGCTCGTGCTCCGAGAGCGGCACGGAGTCCTCCTACTCGTCGGTCGCGGGGCGACCGGTCCGCCACCCCTGGCTCGGGCCTGTGTGGTCCATATGCCCCACCGGTCTGGCCGTCATGCTTACCGGCTTTACCCAGATCATACGGTCCACGGCCGCGGTTCGGCGTGGTCAATCAGGCGTGGTGCGGGCCACCGCGTCGGCGGCCCGCACCCCTGCAACGAGCCAGGGGCCCGCTTGGTGCCCCCCGCGGGGGTCAGATCACCTCGGCGAGCAGGTGCAGCTGGGTGGCGACGGCGTGGAAGGCGGGCTGCTCGGCGGCCGCGAGTTCGAGCTTGAGCAGGGCGTCGAGCGCGCCGGGCTCGGTGTCGACCAGGACGCCGGGGACCAGGTCGGCGAAGACCCGGATGCCGTGCACGGAGGAGACCCGCAGCCCGGCGGCGGCGGCCAGCGCGTCCAGCTGCTCGCCGGTGAAGCGGCGGGGCATCGGGTCGCCGGCGCCCCAGCGGCCGTCGGCGGCGCCCAGCGCGGTGCGGGCCTCGGTGAACTGCCCGGCCACCGCGCGGGCCAGCACCGCGCCGTTGCGGTTGGCGGCGAGCAGGCTGACCAGGCCGCCCTCGCCGAGGGTGCCCACCAGGTTGCCGAGCGCCTCGGCGGGGTCGTCGACAACCTCCAGGACGCCGTGGCAGAGCACCGCGTCGACCGACCCGGCCGGGACCAGCTCGGGCAGGGTCTGGGTGTCGCCCTGGACGGCCCGGACCAGCTCGGTGACGCCCGCCTCGGCGGCCCGGCGCTCCAGCGCGAACAGCGCGTCCGGGCTGGGGTCGACCACGGTCACCCGGTGGCCGAGCCGGGCCACCGGCACGGCGAAGTTGCCGGTGCCGCCGCCGGTGTCGACGACCTCCAGGACCGGCCGTCCGAGCGCGGCGGAGCGCCGCTCCAGCGCCTCCCGCACCACCTCCCACACCACGGCGGTACGCAGCGCACTGCGGGGACGAGTCGGATACAAGGCGGCACCCCTCTTGGCAGGTCTTCCGCGTGGCGGTTCTTCCACGGCGGGAACGCCTCCCACCTTAGACCGACCGGTGCCGGCGCAGGGCGCGGCGCCGGGCGGCGGGAGCGGGGTTCAGGGGTGCAGGGCCAGGATCCGCTCCACGATGCGCAGGTACAGGGCGGTGTTGCGGATCAGGTCGTCCGCGTCCCGCTCGCCGGCGGCGCCGACGATGCCCGCCTCGGCGGCCGCGCGGCGGCGCGCCCCGGCCGCGAAGTAGGCGGCCCACTCGGCGAGTTCGGGAGCGACCTCGGGCAGCAGCTCCCAGGCCGGGCGGATCGCCTGGCGGCGGCGCGGGCCCCCCACCGGGCGGCCGCGGACGGCGAGCACGGCGGCGGTGGCGCGCAGCGCGGCGAGGTGGGCGGTGGCGTAGCGCTCCAGCGGGTCCTGCCGGCCGCGGGCGTGCACCAGGGTGCGGTGCGCGTGCCGGAGCAGTTCGAGCGTGGCCGGCGGCGCGGCGGCGCGGCGCAGCACCGGGTGGGCGTCGGCCCCGCGGGAGGTGGGCAGGGTGGGTTGCTCGACGGCGGGTTGATCGACGGCAGGGCGGGCGACAGGCTCAGGACGGCTGATGGTCATGGGTCTCCCCCGTTCACTCCGGACCTTGCCCGGACCGGTCGGTCCGCGCATGCATCCATCGTGAACGGGGGGTCTGACAACCCGGGGTCCCCCGACCCCGATCCGTCGTCCCCCGCGGCCGGCCTCCCCGGAACTCCCCCCCGGGGGGAGGGGCCCGGACTCCGCCGCCCCGTGTCGGCGGTGTCCGGGCCCCTCGTTCCGGCCGCTGGTCGCGCTCCGGGCCGTGGTGTCGGCCGTCGCTCCCCCTGACCGGCGGCCTGACCCCGAGCGCTCCGGGCGGCTCCGCCCGGCGGCGGCCTTCCCGGTGCCCCCTACTCTGCCGCCGCGCGGGGCCCGCGGGTATCCGTGCGGGTACTCAACCGGTGATCTGAGTACGGATACTCAGTCCCCCCGTCCGGCCGCCCTCCCCCGCCGCGGGCCGGGCCGGGTACGGTGTGCGCGTCCCGCCCGAGGTCCGGGCGGACGCCTGGAGGGGGGCCGACGTGGGGGCCGTTCCGCTGATCTTCACCAGCGGCTGGGCGAGCGGGATCAACGCGTACGCCGTGGTCCTGCTGCTCGGCCTGTTCGGCCGCTTCGGCGGGGCCGACTCGGTGCCGCCGGTGCTGGGGCGCACCGACGTGCTGCTCGCCGCCGGGCTGCTGTTCCTGTGCGAGGCGGTGCTCGACAAGGTCCCGTACGTGGACACCGTCTGGGACGCGGTGCACACCGTGGTCCGTCCGATCGCGGGCGCGACGGTCGGCGCGCTGCTGGCCGCCCACGACCCGGGCTCGCTGGGCGAGGTCGCGGCGGGCGCGGTCGGCGGGACGACGGCCCTGGTCAGCCACTGCGTCAAGGCGGGCCTGCGGATGGCCGTCAACACCTCGCCCGAACCGGCCTCCAACATCCTGCTGAGCCTCGCCGAGGACCTCGCGGTGGCCGGCCTGGTCACCCTGGCGATCTTCCACCCCTGGCTGGCCGCCTCGGCCGCCGCCGTCCTGCTGGCCCTCGGCGTGCTGCTGGTGTGGTTCGCGGTCACCCGGATCCGGCGGTTCTGGCTGCGCCGCAGGGAGCGCCGGGCGCTCCGGCGGGCCGGGGGCGCGGTGGCGGCGGGGTAGGGACGGGCCGGGGGCGGTGGCGGCGGGCGGAGCGGTGGGCCCGGGCGCATAGGATCTGCTGCCATGGCTCGGATCATCGTCGTCGGCGCAGGCATGGGCGGTCTGGCCGCCGCTTCCCGGTTGGCCACCCTCGGACACCGGGTGACGGTGCTGGAGGCGGCCGGGACGCACGGCGGGCAGGTGGGGTCGTACCGGCGGGAGGGGTTCGGGTTCGACACCGGGCCGGGGCTGCTCGCGCTGCCCGCCGTCTACCGGGACCTGGCGCTGAAGACCGGGCGGGAGCCGCTGGAACGGCTGGTCGGGCTGCGGCCGGTGGACCCGGAGAGCCGGCACCTGTTCCCGGACGGCACCGGACTGCTGCTGCCGAACGCCTCCCGGGGCGGGGTCGGCCAGGCGCTGGACGCCGCGTTCGGGGCGGGCAGCGGCGCCCGCTGGGGCGAACTGCTCAACCGGGGCCGCACGGTCTGGGAGGCCACCCGCCGTCCGCTGCTGGAGGAGCCGCGCCCGGCGGTCGACCCGGCCGACCCGTACCCGGCGCCGCCGCGCCGCGGCCTGTCCCGGCTGCTGCCGCGCGGCCGGCCGACCCTCGCGGACGCGGCCCGCGAGCTGGGCGGCGGGCCGGGCCCGGCGGCGCTGCTCGGCGAGTACGCGCTGCGCTACGGGCTGGACCCGCGGACCGCGCCCGCCTCGGCGACCGTGCTGCCGTACATGGAGCAGTCGTTCGGCGTCTGGTACGTCGACGGCGGCCTGCGGGCGCTCGCCGACGCGGTGTTCGAGCGGTGCGGCGAGCGCGGCGCGGAGTTCCGCTTCGACACCCCCGTGCGGGCCCTGGAACTCGACGGCGAGCGGGTGGTGGGCGTGCGCACGGACGAGGGGGTGCTGGCCGCGGACGCGGTGCTCTCCGCCGTGCCCGGCCTGGGCGTCACCGCGCCCGCCGACCCCGCGCCGGGCCGCTTCACCGTGCTGCTCGCCCTGGACGGCGCCCGCCCCGCGGACACCGCGCACCGCACCGTGGTGCACGCCGCGGACCCGGACGCCGAGGCCCGCGCGGTGTTCACCGACCGCACGCTGCCGCCGCGCCCCACCGTGCAGGTGCTCCGCCCGGACGACCCCGCGCTCGTCCCCGGCCCGGACGCGGAGGCCGCCGTGCTGACCGTCACCGTGCCCGCCGGCCTCACCCTCACCGCGGCCGAACAGGACGCCTACGCCGGGGAGTTGCTCGCCCACCTGGCCGCCGCCGGACTCGACCTGCGCCCCCGGCTGCGCTGGCGCGAGACCCGGCTGACCGCCACCGTCCCGCCCCCCTCGCTGGCCGGCGGGCACCTCGCCCAGGCCAACGGGCCGACCCGGCCGGGCCTGTACCTGATCGGCGCGCACGCCCACCCCGGCGGCGGGCTGGCCCGGGTCGGCATGTCCGCCTCGATCACCGCCGGACTGCTCGGCCCGGCCTGACGGGGCGTCAGTACTGCTGCTGGTAGTACCAGTCGTGGTCCTGCTGCGGCTGCGGCGGGACGTACGGCTGCTGGTACTGCTGCCGGGTGTAGGGGTCCTGGTAGACCGGCTGCCCGTACTGGTCGTAGCCGATCAGCTGCAACTGCGGCTGCTGGGGCTGGAGTTGCTGGGGCTGCGGCTGGGCGTACTGCTGCTGGTAGCCGTAGTCCTGCTGGTAGCCGTACTGCGGCTGCGGCGGGACCTGGTAGGCGGCCTGCTCCTGGACGTAGACGCCCGCGTCGAGCTGCTGGAACTCCTCGTACCCGGCCGACTGCGCGTCGTACGGCGCGTGAGGGGCGTACGGGTCGTGGCTGCCGCCGAAGTCGCGGTGGTCGGCGGACTCGTCCTCGACCGGGCCGACCTCGCCGACCGGCGCCACCGGCTGCGCGGCGACGGCCTCGGCGGCCGTCCCGCCGGTCGCGGCGGACAGCAGCGGGACCTTCGCCAGCGGGCCGGGCAGCCGGCCGTCGGAGCGGCGCAGCGACCAGCCCACCGGGCGGCCGCGCTTGACCGAGTTGGTCACCATCAGCTGGCCGAGCCCGAACCCGGCGGCGCCCGCCACTATCGCCGCCACCGAGGAGGAGAGCATCCCGGCGACCACGCCCAGGAACCCCAGCAGCGCGAGCGCCCGCCAGTGCAGCGGGGCGCGGTTCTGCAGCAGCAGTTCGGCCGTCAGCCAGAGCGCGACCAGGCCGAGCGCGCCGTAGAGGAGCAGGTACCCGATGCCCATCCCCGCAACCTCCAGACGCCACCATCACCGCGCGGTTGCGGGCGACTGTACAGCCTCCGGGCGAACACCACCTCATCCCGGACGCCCCCACGAGCCCCAGGCCCCAGGCCCCGCGCAGCGGCCTCCGACCGCCCGGCAAGCCCCGCGCAGCGGTCAGCGGGCACGGAGACACCCCGCGCAGCGAGTCCTGGCGGCGCCCCCGCGCAGCGGGTCAGCGGGTGTGCAGGCCGAGGTTCTGGTAGATCTCCAGCGTCGAGGTGGAGTGGTTCAGCGTGATGAAGTGCAGGCCCGGGGCGCCCTCCGCGAGGAGGCGCTCGGCCATGCTGGTGGCGTGCTCCAGGCCGACGGCGCGGACGGCGGCCGGGTCGTCGACGACGGCCTCCAGCTTGCGGCGGAAGTCGTCCGGGAAGGCGGAGCCGGACAGCTGCGGGAAGCGCACCAGTTGGCGGCTGTTGGTGACCGGCATGATCTCCGGGATGATCGGCGTCTCGCAGCCGGCCGCGGCGACCCGGTCGCGCAGCCGCAGGTAGTCCTCGACCTCGAAGAACATCTGGGTGATCGCGTAGTCGGCGCCGGCCCGGCACTTGGCGACGAAGTGCCGGATGTCGTCGTCCCAGCTCTCCGAGCGCGGGTGCATCTGCGGGAAGGCCGCGACGCCGACGCAGAAGTCGCCGATGCCCTTGATGAGTTCGACGAGTTCGGCGGCGTAGCTGACGCCCTCGGGGTGGCGCACCCACTCGCCCATCGGGTCGCCGGGCGGGTCGCCGCGGACCGCGAGGACGTTGCGCACGTTCTGGTCGGCGTACTGGCCGATGATGTTGCGCAGCTCGGCGACCGAGTGGTCGACGGCGGTGAGGTGGGCGACGGGGGTGAGGGTGGTCTCGGTGGCGATCCGGCCGACCAGGTCGACGGTGCGGCCGCGCGAGGAGCCGCCCGCGCCGTACGTCATGCAGACGAAGTTGGGTTCCAGGGATTCGACGCGGCGGATCGCGTCCCAGAGCTTGCGCTCGCCGTCCTCGTTGCGCGGCGGCATGAATTCGAAGGAGAAGGAGCGGTCGCCGGCGGCCAGCAGGTCGCGCACGGTCTGTGCGCGGTCGCTTCTGGTGGAGGGGATCCCGAGTGCCATGCAGGAAGGTTATCCGTCGGCGGCTCGGCGCGGACAAACGCCGTCCACCGGCTGAGACGCCACTTGAGATTTTCGGCCGAACGGTTCAGGGCCGCCGGGCGGCGGGTGGAACGGGCCACCCCGGCCGGAGCGTTAATCTGACTGTCAGCCCCCTCGATCCGGAGTCTCAGGTGCCCTCCTCCATCCGTCTTCCCCGCAACCCCGTCGACGCGGAGGACGTGCGCGACCGCGTGAACCGCACCCTCGGCACGTTCATGGTCGAGCGGACGGCCCTGCTCTCCGGGATCTCCGACCAGCTCGGCCCGGTCGCCGACGCGCTGCGCGACTTCCTGCTCGACGGCGGCAAGCGGCTGCGCCCGGCGTTCTGCTACTGGGGGTGGCGGGCGGCCGGCGGCGCCGCCGACGAGCCCGGGATCGAGCGCGCGGCGGCGGCGCTGGAGCTGCTGCAGGCCAGCGCCCTGGTGCACGACGACCTGATGGACCGCAGCGACACCCGGCGCGGCCTGCCCGCCGTCCACCGCCGCTTCGAGAACCTGCACCGGGCCGGCGGCTGGCGCGGCGACCGCGAGCAGTACGGGGCGTCCGCCGCGGTGCTGCTCGGCGACCTGCTGCTGATCTGGTGCGACGAGCTGTTCCAGCGCTCGGGGCTGCCGGTGGCCGCCGTGTCGGCCGCCAAGCCCGCCTTCGACCTGATGCGCACCGAGGTCATGCTCGGCCAGTACCTGGACGTGCTGGAGCCGGTCGCGGGCGACTCCGCCGACGACGGGGCGGTCGACCGGGCCCGGACCGTCCTGCACTACAAGTCCGCGAAGTACACCATCGAGCGGCCGCTCCAGGTCGGCGCGCTGCTGGCCGGGGCCGCCCCCGGCCTGGTCGACGCCCTCGGGAACTTCGGCCTGCCGCTGGGCGAGGCGTTCCAGCTCCGCGACGACCTGCTGGGCGTCTTCGGCGACCCCGCCGTCACCGGCAAGCCGGCCGGCGACGACCTGCGCGAGGGCAAGCGCACCCTGCTGGTCGCGCACGCCGTGCGCGGCCTGGGCCGGGCCGACGCCGCCCACCTGGACGCCCGGCTCGGCGCCCCCGACCTGGACGCCGACGAGATCGCCGAACTGCGCGACCTGATCACCCTCAGCGGCGCCCCCGGCCTGGTCGAGGCCCGGATCGACGCACTGCTCACCGAGGCGCTGGACGCCCTGGACGCGGCCCCGGTCGCCGACGGCCCGACCCGCGAGGTGCTCCGGGCGCTGGCCGACGCCGCGACGGTCCGCAAGTACTGACGGAGGGCCCGGGTCAGGCCCTCCGCCACCAGCGGCGCGCGGCCAGCGCGGCCAGCGCCGCCCCGCCCGCGTTCAGCAGCACGTCGTCGACCGAGGAGACCCGGTCCAGCCGCAGCGCGTACTGGGCCGCCTCCACCAGCACCGAGCAGGCCGCGCCGAGCGCCAGCACCCGCCACACCGAGGCGAACGCCGCGAACCGCACCGGGAGCAGGAAGCCCAGCGCCGCGAACACCAGCATGTTGCCGACGATCTGGGCCACCGCGGTGGCGGGCGGGCCGGCGGCGACGATCTCCGCGACGTCGTGCAGCGGCACCAGGTTGACCCGGCGGCGCGGGCCGCCCGGGTCGACGCCCGGCAGCAGGATCATCCACACCCAGGGCGCCGTCCCGTAGACCGCGCCGACCTCGGCCAGCGCCGAGCGCCGCGCCCACCCCGGCTCCGCCCCGGCCGCCCGGCGGCGGCGGGCCAGCGCCCAGACCGCCAGCACCGCCACCGGCAGGGCGGCCGCGGCCAGGAAGACGATCCCGTTGACCGTGCCGACCCAGCCGTTCCACCCGGCGCGGTGGCCGCCCAGCGGGCGCTGGGCCAGGAAGGCGACGACGGCGGCGCCGAGCAGCGCCGGAACGAGCAGGGCCGCCCGGCGGGCCCGGCGGGCGGGCGCGGTGAGGTTCATGCCTGCACGGAGTGCGAACCGCGCGCGTACGGTTCCCGGCCGGGGGCGGGGCTCCTCCCGGGAACCGGCGCAGGAGCGTCCCGCCCGGAGGGCCTAGCGCAGGCGGGCGGCCAGGGCGGCGGCCGCTGCGGCCGGGTCCTCGGCGGCGGTGAGGGCGCGGACCACGACGATCCGGGTGGCGCCCGCGTCGAGGACCTGCTGGAGGTTGTCCTGGTCGATGCCGCCGATGGCGAACCAGGGGCGCTCGGGGCGCCGCGCGGCGGCGTAGCGGACCAGGTCGAGGCCGGGGGCGTGGCGGCCGGGCTTGGTCGGGGTGGGCCAGACCGGGCCGGTGCAGAAGTAGTCGACGCCGGGTTCGGTGAGCGCGGTGTCGACCTCGCCCTCGGCGTGGCAGGAGCGGCCGATCAGCACGTCCTCGCCGAGGATGCGCCGGGCGACGGCCACCGGGAGGTCGTCCTGGCCGAGGTGCAGCACGTCGGGGCGGGCCCCGTACGCGACGTCGGCGCGGTCGTTGACGGCGAGCAGCTTGCCGTGGCGGCGGGCCGCGTCGGCGAAGACCTCCAGGTGGGCCAGTTCCTGCTTGGCCTCCAGGCCCTTGTCGCGGAGCTGGACGATGTCGACGCCGCCGCCGAGCACCGCGTCCAGGAACTCGGGCAGGTCGCCCTGCTCGCGGCGGGCGTCGGTGCAGAGGTAGAGCCGGGCGTCCGCCAGGCGCTCCCGGGCCGTCACAGGGCCATGGCCTGGGCGCGGCGCTTGACCTCGGTGCCGCGGTTCTCGCGCAGGGCCTGGATCGGGCTGCCGGGCAGGGAGTCGTCCTCGGTGAACATCCACTCCAGGATCTCCTGGTCGGAGAACCCGCAGTCGCGCAGCACGGTGAGGGTGCCGACCAGGTGCTTGACCGGGCCGTCGTCCTCGATGAAGTCGGCGGGGACCTGGAGGGACTTGTTGGGGCCGCGGCGGACCGCCAGCAGGGTGCGGTTGCGCACCATGTCACGGACCTCGGTGATCACCACGCCCCACCGCTCCGAGATGTCGGGCAGGTACAGCCAGGCAGGGACCAGGGCGTCAATCTTGGGATCAATCTCGCTCACGCCCCCAGCCTAGGCGCTACCGGGCGGCGGCCTTCAACTGGACGGCCGGGTCGGCGGCGCGGGCCGGGTCGAGCGCGCCGCCGCGTTCGATCAGGCGGCGGCCCTGGGCCAGGTCGCGCGGCCGGTCGACGGCGAGCAGCGCGACCAGGGCGCCGTCGCGCAGCCAGAGCACCGTCCAGTCCGGGTCGGACGGGGAGCCGCGCCACAGCAGGTGGTCGGCCCCGGCGTGCCGCCCGGCGTACTGGACCATCCGGCCGAACTGCTCGGACCAGAAGTACGGGACGGGGTCGTACGGGGTGTCGAGGGTGCCGAGCAGGGAGGCCGCGGCGGCGGCGCCGGAGTGCAGGGCGTGGTCCCAGTGCTGGACGGCGAGCCGGGTGCCGGAGCGGGCGGAGGGGTAGGCGGCGCAGTCGCCGGCCGCCAGGACGCCGGGCAGGGCGGTGCGCAGCCGGTCGTCGACCGGGAGCGTGCCGTCGGGGTCGGGGACGAGCGGGCCGCCGAGCAGCCAGTCGGTGGCGGGGCGGGCGCCGATGCCGACCACGACCTCGTCGGCGGGCAGGTGGGTGCCGTCGGTGAGCAGCACCCCGCCGTCGGCGGCGCCGGCCACCGCGGCGCCGCAGCGCAGGTCGACCCCGGCGGCGGCGTACCAGTCGGCCATCAGGGCGCCGAGTTCGGCGGGCAGCGCGCCGGCCAGCGGGGCGGCGGCGGCCTCCAGCACCGTGACCTCGCAGCCGAGTCCACGGGCGACGGTGGCGGTCTCGGCGCCGATCCAGCCCGCGCCGACCAGCACGATCCGGCGGCCGGGGGTGAGCGCGGCGCGCAGCACGTGGGCGTCGTCGACGGTGCGCAGGGTGCGGGCGCCGGGCAGGCCGGGGAGGGTGCGGGCGGTGGCGCCGGTGGCGATCACCAGGGCGTCGTAGGGCAGTTCGCCGCGGTCGGTGCGCAGGACGCCGTCGGCGAGGCCGGTGGCGCGGCGGCCGGTGAGCAGGTCGACGCCGAGCCCGCGCCAGTCGATCTCGAAGGCGGTGGCGTCGGCCTTGCCGAGCAGCACGTCCTTGGAGAGCGGGGGGCGGTCGTAGGGCAGGTGCGGTTCCTCGCCGACCAGGGCGAGCGGGCCCTGCCAGCCGCCCTGCCGCAGCCCGAGGGCGGCCTGGGCGCCCGCCATGCCCGTGCCGACCACGACGACCCGGTCCGTTGCCTTCAGCTCAGCCACGGCGTCCACCCTACCCACGCGCCTTCGGGGGCGGACGGACCCGGCGTTAAGCTGGGGCTACTACGTCACACGGGAGCCCGGCGCACCGGGCTGAGAGGCGGGCTGCGGCGGCCCGCGACCGTCCGAACCTGATCCGGGTCATGCCGGCGAAGGGAGATCCAACCGCTGTGGCACATTCCCGTGCGCTGGACGTACTGGTGGTCGGCGGGGGCATCATCGGGCTCGGTGTCGCCTGGCGCACCGCGCAGCGCGGCCTGTCGGTCGCGGTGGTCGACCCGCACCCGGGCGGCGGCGCGGCGCGGGTCGCCGCGGGCATGCTCGCCCCCGTCACCGAACTGCAGTACGGCGAGGAGCCGTTGCTGCGGCTGGGGATGGCGTCGAACGAGCGCTACGCCGCCTTCGCCGCCGAGCTGACCGAGCTCACCGGCCTGGACACCGGCTACCGGGCCACCGGCACGCTGGCGGTCGCGCTGGACTCCGACGACCGCGCGGAACTGCGCGAACTGCACGCCTTCCACGGCCGGTTGGGCCTGGCGTCCGAGTGGCTGACCGGCCGCGAGTGCCGCCGGCTGGAGCCGATGCTGGCGCCGGGCGTGCGCGGCGGCCTGCACGTCGCCGACGACCACCAGGTGGACGGCCGCCGGCTGGCCGCCGCGCTGGTCGCCGCCTGCGCGCTGGCGGGCGTGGTGTTCCACCGGGCCGAGGCCGCCGAACTGCTGGTCGAGGGCGGTCGGGCGGCGGGCGTGCGGCTGGCGACCGGCGAGCGGGTGGCGGCGGGACGCACCGTGCTGGCCGCCGGTTCGCGCAGCCACCTGCTGCCGGGCCTGCCGGTGGGGGTGCTGCCGGCCGTCCGCCCGGTCAAGGGGCAGGTGCTGCGGCTGCGGATGCCCACCGCGCACGGGCCGTTCCTCTCGCGGAACGTGCGGGCGGTGGTGCGCGGGCAGCACCTGTACCTGGTGCCGCGGGCCGACGGCGAGCTGGTGGTCGGCGCGACCACCGAGGAGCTGGGCCACGACACCACCGTCACCGCGGGCGGCGTCTACGAGCTGCTCCGGGACGCGCACGAGCTGGTGCCCGGCATCACCGAACTGCCGCTGGTGGAGACCGGCGCGGGCCTGCGCCCGGGCTCCCCCGACAACGCGCCGCTGCTCGGCCCGACCGCGCTGGACGGGCTGGCCGCCGCCACCGGGCACTACCGCAACGGCGTGCTGCTCACCCCGGTCACCGCCGACCTGCTCGCCGACTACCTGGCCGACGGTGAACTCCCGCCGCTGGCCCGCGACTTCACCCCCGACCGCTTCACCCCGAAGGCCGCCGCATGAACACCATCGCCCTGACCGTCAACGGCGAGCCGCGCATCCTGCCCGCCGCCACCACGCTGGACGTGGTGGTCGCCGAGGTGTCGGCCGCCAACACCGGCGTCGCCGCCGCCGTCAACGAGGCGGTGGTGCCGCGCAGTTCGTGGCCCGCCACCGCGCTCGGCGAGGGCGACCGGGTGGAGATCCTCACCGCCGTCCAGGGAGGCTGAACCATGGCTGACGACGCGCTGGTCATCGCCGGCACCACCTTCTCCTCCCGCCTGATCATGGGCACCGGCGGCGCGCCCAGCCTGGAGGTGCTGGAGCAGGCGCTGCGGGCGTCCGGCACCGAGCTGACCACGGTGGCGATGCGCCGGGTCGACACCACCACCCGGGGCTCGGTCCTGGAGGTGCTGTCCCGCAACGGCATCCGGGTGCTGCCGAACACGGCGGGCTGCTACACCGCGGGCGAGGCGGTGCTGACCGCCCGGCTGGCCCGGGAGGCGCTCGGCACCGACTGGGTGAAGCTGGAGGTGATCGCCGACGAGCGGACCCTGCTGCCCGACCCGATCGAACTGCTGGACGCCGCCGAGACGCTGGTCGACGACGGTTTCACCGTGCTGCCGTACACCAACGACGACCCGGTGCTGGCCCGCAAGCTGGAGGACGTCGGCTGCGCGGCGATCATGCCGCTGGGCTCGCCGATCGGCTCCGGCCTGGGCATCCGCAACCCGCACAACTTCCAGCTGATCGTGGAGTCCGCGAACGTCCCGGTGGTGCTGGACGCGGGCGCGGGCACCGCGAGCGACGTCGCGCTGGCGATGGAGCTCGGCTGCTCCGCCGTCATGCTGGCCTCCGCGGTGACCCGCGCCCAGGAGCCGGTGCTGATGGCGGAGGCGATGCGCCGGGCCGTCGAGGCGGGTCGGCTGGCCCACCGCGCGGGCCGGATCCCGCGCCGCTACTACGCCGAGGCGTCCTCCCCCACCGCCGGCCTGGCCGACACCCGCGAGCGCCCCGCGTTCTGAGACCCGCGCCCCGGAACGCCGCGTGTCCCGGTTCGGGAACGGTTCGCCCGCCGACCGTGCCCGGGCCGGGGGCGGCTGCCACCATGGCAACGCCGTACGGGGATCGGGGGATCTGATGGCGGGGACGGACGGGCGCGGGACGAGCGTGCTGGGCGCGGTGCTGACCTGCGGCCCGGTGGCGCTGTTCGACCTCTGGCTGCTGGTCGAGGGCGCGCCCCTCGTACCGCTGCCGCTGTTCCTGGTGCTGTCCGGTGCCGCGATCGGCGTGAGCGTCCCGGATCCCGGCGCGCCGCTCTCGGTCCGGCTGTACCGGGCCGGGGTCGGCGCGCTGGTCGTGCACGCGCTGCTGGTGATCCTGCTGTTCGCGGTGTTCGTGCTGTTCCCGTCGTCCCTGTGGTGACCGGCCCGCCGACGGGCCCCTCCGAATACCCAACCCCTAGACTCCTCGGGTGGACATGACCCTCGACGACCCCCTGTACGGCGTGCTCCTCGACGGCCGCTACCGGGTCGAGCAGCGGATCGCGGTCGGCGGCATGTCGACCGTCTACCGGGGCACCGACACCCGGCTGGACCGGACGGTGGCGCTGAAGGTGATGCACCCCTCGCTGGCGGGGGACGGCGACTTCACGGCGCGCTTCATCCGGGAGGCCAAGGCGGTGGCCCGGCTCGCCCACCCGAACGTGGTGAACGTGCTGGACCAGGGCGCCGACCCGCAGGCCGTGTTCATGGCGATGGAGTACGTGCCCGGCCGCAACCTGCGCGACGTGCTGCGCGACCGCGGGGCGCTGTCGGTGCGGGCCGCGCTGGACGTGCTGGAGCCGGTGCTGGCGGCGCTCGGCGCGGCGCACCGGGCCGGCCTGGTGCACCGGGACGTCAAGCCGGAGAACGTGCTGATCACCGACACCGGCCTGGTGAAGGTCGCCGACTTCGGCCTGGTCCGGGTGCTGGAGGGCGCGGACTCCACCGCCACCTCGGCCACCGAGACCGGCCAACTGCTGGGCACCGTCGCCTACCTGGCGCCGGAGCAGATCCGCCAGGAGCCCACCGACCAGCGGGTGGACGTCTACGCGGCGGGCATCCTGCTGTACGAGATGCTGACCGGCGCCCGGCCGCACACCGGGGAGAACGCCGCCCAGGTGATGTACCGGCACCTGCACGAGGACGTCCCGCCGCCGTCCCGCACCGCCCCCGCGGTGGGCCCGGAGCTGGACGCGATAGTGGCGGCGGCGACCGCCCGCGACCCGCAGGCCCGGCCGTGGGACGCGGTGGAGCTGCTGGCCTCGGTGCAGCGGGCCCGCCGTTCGCTGCCCGCCGCGCAGCTGGACGCCGAGCCGCCCGCCTCGACCCGGCCCACCCCGGTGCACAGCCCGGGCGAGGCCACCGCGGTGATCGAGCGGGTTCCGGCGCTGGACCGCACCAGCGTGCTGGAGGTCCCGCCGGAGCTGCTGCCGCCGGTGCGCCCGGCGGTCAACGACGATCCGCCGCGCGGCCTGCCGGGCCCCTCCCGCCGTTCGCCGTTCGGCCGCCGCCCGCTGATCTGGTCGGCGGTGCTGGTGGCGCTGCTGCTGCTGGTGGGCGGCGTGACGTACGCGCTGTCCAACGCGGTGTACGCGACGGTGCCGAGCGTGCTGGGGCAGAGCCGGGAGCAGGCGGCGGCGACGCTGGACGAGGACGGGCTGCACGGCTCGTACAGCGAGCAGTTCAGCGAGTCGGTGCAGGCCGGGCAGGTGATCTCGACCGATCCCGGCGTGGGCACCAAGGTCCGCAAGAGCGACGCGGTGAAGGTGGTGCTCTCGCGCGGCCCGGAGCGGGTGCCGGTGCCGGACGTGACCGGCCGGTCGGCGGCGGACGCCGCCAAGGCGCTGGCCGACGCCCGGCTGACGGCGGGGGCGAGCACCGAGGTGTTCAGCGACACCGTGCCGAAGGGCTCGGTGGTCTCCACCGAGCCGGCGGCCGGTGGCAAGCTGTCGCCCGGCTCGCCGGTGGCGCTGACCGTCTCCAAGGGCATGCACCTGGTGCCGGACGTGAAGGGGATGAGCAAGGAGGACGCCTCGCGGGCGCTCCAGGACGCCGGGTTCGTGCCGGAGATCGCCGGCCTGATCCCGATCGGCAAGGTGTCCGGCCAGTCCCCCGCGGCGAACACCCCGGCCGAGCAGGGCGCCACCGTGACGATCACCGTCAGCCTGTTCTGAGCCCGCGGCCGGGCCCGCCGCCTCAGCGCAGCGGGCCCTCGCCGGGCTGCTCCTGGTAGGAGTAGCGCTGCTCGCGCCACGGGTCGGCGAGGTTGTGGTAGCCGCGCTCCTCCCAGAAGCCGCGCCGGTCGGCCCGCATGTACTCGACGGCGCGCACCCACTTGGGGCCCTTCCAGGCGTACAGGTGGGGCACCACCAGGCGGACCGGGAAGCCGTGTTCGAGGGTGAGCGTGCGGCCGTCGTGGTGGGTGGCGAAGACGGTGGCCGGGTCGGCGAAGTCGGCCAGCCGCAGGTTGGCGCTGTAGCCGTACTCGGCCCAGACCATCACGTGGGTGACGGTGGGGTCGGGCGGGACGAGGTCCAGGACGGTCCGGGCGGCGACGCCGGTCCACTCGTTGCCGAGCATCGAGAACTTGGTGACGCAGTGGAAGTCGCCGCGGACGGTGGTCTTGGGCAGGGCGTGGAAGGCGGGGAAGTCCCAACTGGTCTTCTCGGCGTCGGCGGTGGCCCCGAACACCTGGAAGTCCCAGCTCTGCGGCTTGAACCGGGGCACCGGCCCGTAGTGCAGGACCGGCCAGCCGCGCTGCGGCCGCTGCCCCGGGGGGAGCCTCGGGTCAGTCGGCGGCTGCTGTTCCGGTTCGTGCTGACCCATGTCCTCCATGGTGACAGACGGCGGGCGGCGAATCGCGCGCGCCCCCTTCGCACGCCCCCTTCCCGGGCGCCCGGGAATGCGCCGCGGCGGAGGGGGGAAACGCGGGGCGAAACCGCGCGGGCGTTCGGGTGAGATACCCCCGAACGGCCCAACGGGCTCGACATCACCGCAGGTCAGCGCGGTGTGGACGGCCGGAAAAAGTCGATCACCAGGGCGGCTGTGAGCGTGAACTTACTGGAAGTGCACCCGTTCAGCTGCCACGATGCGGGACATCCGGGCACCGACCGGAATGCGCACAGGAAGGCAGGCCATGCAGGGCGACCCCGAGGTCATCGAGTTCCTCAACGAGCAGTTGACCGCCGAACTCACCGCCATCAACCAGTACTTCCTGCACGCGAAGATGCAGGAGAACTTCGGCTGGACCAAGCTCGCCAAGTACACCCGGCACGAGTCCTTCGACGAGATGAAGCACGCCGAGGTGCTGACCGACCGGATCCTCTTCCTGGACGGCCTGCCGAACTACCAGCGGCTGTTCCACGTCCGGATCGGGCAGACCGTCAAGGAGATGTTCGAGGCCGACCGGCAGGTCGAGGTGGAGGCGATCGACCGGCTGCGGCGCGGGATCGTGGTGATGCGGGCCAAGAACGACGTCACCTCGGCGAACATCTTCGAGTCGATCCTCGCCGACGAGGAGCACCACATCGACTACCTGGACACCCAGCTGGAGCTGCTGGACAAGCTCGGCGAGGCGCTCTACATCGCGCAACTGATCGAGCAGCCCGAGAGCAGCTGAGCCGCTGCGGCTCAGGCCGCCTTCGGGGCGCCGACGGCCGGGTCGGCGGCCAGGCCGAGCCGTTCGGCCAGCCGGGCGGTCGGGCAGGGGCGGGCGCCGTGCTCGCCGAGCAGCGCCTGGATGCGGCGCACGCAGGAACCGCAGTCGGTGCCGGCCTTGCAGCCCTGGGCTATCTGGCGCGGGGTGCTGGCCCCCTCGTCGATCTTCTGCTTGACCTGGGCCTCGGTGACCGCGTGGCACATGCACACGTACATGTGCGGCCCCTTCCACGATTGGTGCGGTTTGCTGAGCCTTACCTTACCTGGTGCTCCGGGTACGAAGAAGGCCCCTCCGCCTCGGATCGCCCGAGAACGGAGGGGCCTTCGTCACACCTACCGCGGGTGCCTCACTGGTCGCGGTACATCTCGGCGACCAGGAAGGCCAGGTCGAGCGACTGGCTGCGGTTGAGCCGCGGGTCGCAGGCCGTCTCGTAGCGCTGGTGCAGGTCGTCGACCAGCACCTCGTCGCCGCCGCCGACGCACTCGGTGACGTCGTCGCCGGTCAGCTCCACGTGGATGCCGCCCGGGTGGGTGCCGAGCGCGCGGTGCACCTCGAAGAAGCCCCGGACCTCGTCCAGCACGTCGTCGAACTTGCGGGTCTTGTGGCCGCTGGAGGCCTCGTAGGTGTTGCCGTGCATCGGGTCGGTGATCCACACCACCTGGGCGCCGGACGCGGTGACCTTCTCCACCAGGGTGGGCAGGTGGTCGCGGATCTTGCCCGCGCCCATCCGGGTGATGAAGGTGAGCCGACCGGGCTCGCGCTCCGGGTCGAGCCGGTCGATCAGGGTCAGCGCGTCGTCCACCGTGGTGGTCGGGCCGAGCTTGACGCCGATCGGGTTGCGGATCTTGGACGCGAACTCGATGTGCGCGTGGTCCAGCTGGCGGGTGCGCTCGCCGATCCACACCATGTGGCCGGAGACGTCGTACAGCTCGCCGGTGCGCGAGTCGGTGCGGGTCAGCGCCGTCTCGTAGTCCAGGATCAGCGCCTCGTGCGAGGAGAAGAACTCGACCGTCTTGAACTCCTCCGGGGCCACCCCGCAGGCGTTCATGAAGGCCAGCGCCTGGTCGATCTCCCGGGCCAGCTGCTCGTAGCGCTGCCCCGCCGGGGAGTTGCGCACGAAGTCCTGGTTCCAGGCGTGCACCTGGCGCAGGTCGGCGTAGCCGCCGGTGGTGAAGGCGCGCACCAGGTTGAGCGTCGCGGCGGAGGCGTTGTACATCCGCTTGAGGCGCTCCGGGTCCGGGATCCGGGCCTCGGCGGTGAACTCGAAGCCGTTGACCGAGTCGCCGCGGTAGGTCGGCAGGGTCACGCCGTCGCGGGTCTCGGTGCCCTTGGAGCGGGGCTTGGAGTACTGGCCGGCGATCCGGCCGACCTTGACCACCGGGACGGACGCGGCGTACGTGAGCACGGCGGCCATCTGGAGCAGGGTCTTCAGCTTGTTGCGGATGTGGTCGGCCGACACGGCGTCGAACGCCTCGGCGCAGTCGCCGCCCTGGAGCAGGAACGCCTCACCACGCGCGACGGCCGCGAGCCGGGCGCGCAGCTGGTCGCACTCGCCGGCGAAGACGAGGGGCGGATAGGAGGCCAGCTCCGCAAGGGTCTTGCGCAGAGCCTCTTGGTCCGGCCATTCAGGCTGCTGCGCCGCGGGCAGGGACTGCCAGGAGTGGTTAGTCACGGTCACAGGGCAAGGCTACGGGGTGGCACAAGCGGATTGGGGGTGCCGCCCGGTGGGTGAGACGGGAAGTGGACATCGGCGCGATCCCTCCCCGCGCCGCCCGCCGGTGGGCTATGGTCTGCTCCGTGACCGCGACGCACACCTTCTCCTGGTGGTGGGCCAGCCCGTTGGGCGGCCCACTGATCGCGCGTCCCTAGCGACGAACGACGGCCGCCCTCCGGGGCGGCCGTCGGCGCGTGTGTGCAGCGTCACGGCCTCCCGGAGGCGGCGGAACCCCCGCAGCACCCTCCCGGAAGGAACACCGCAGCCGTGACCACCACCGCCGCCGCAGCCGACCTGCTCGCCCGGCTCACCGCCCCCGGCGCCCCGGCCTTCGCCCTGCTGCACCGCCGCGCGCCCAGGCTCGCCCCCGACACCGTCGAACTGCTGATCGGCGGGGTCACCGACCACGCGGCGCTGGCCGACCTGCCCGTCCCGGCCGGCGTCCCCGCCGGCGGCCCGCGGCACGACCTGCTGGCCCTCGTCCCGTACGCGCAGATCCGCGAGCGCGGCTTCGCCGCCCGGCAGGACGGCACCCCGCTGCGGGCGCTGTCCGTCGACGAGCAGTACGCGCTGCCGCTGGCGGCGGTGCTGGCCGCGCTGCCCGACGCGCCGGTGGAGCTGCGCGGCGGGGAGTTCGACATCGACGACGAGGAGTACGCGGAGATCGTCCGCCGGGTCATCCGGGACGAGATCGGCCGCGGCGAGGGCGCCAACTTCGTGATCCGGCGCGACTTCCGGGCCGAGCTGGCCGGGTACTCCACCGCCACCGCGCTCACCCTGTTCCGGCGGCTGCTGGAGCACGAGCGCGGCGCCTACTGGACCTTCCTGGTGCACACCGGCGACCGGGTGCTGGTCGGCGCCTCCCCCGAGGTCCACGTCCGGCAGTCCGGCGGCACCGTGGTGATGAACCCGATCTCCGGCACCTACCGCTACCCGGCCGGCGGCCCGACCGCCGATTCGCTGCTGGAGTTCCTGCGCGACCCCAAGGAGCTGGAGGAGCTCACCATGGTGGTCGACGAGGAGCTGAAGATGATGTGCGCGGTCGGCGACCTCGGCGGGCAGGTGCTCGGCCCGCGCCTGAAGGAGATGTCGCACCTCGCGCACACCGAGTACGAACTGCGCGGCCGCACCTCGCTGGACGTCCGCGAGGTGCTGCGGGAGACCATGTTCGCCGCCACCGTCACCGGCAGCCCGGTGCAGAACGCCACCCGGGTGATCGACCGGTACGAGCGCGGCGGCCGCGGCTACTACTCCGGCGCGCTCGCCCTGATCGGCCGCTCGGCCAGCGGTGGCCAGCAGCTGGACTCGCCGATCTGCATCCGGGCCGCCGACATCGACCCCGCCGACGGCTCGCTGGTCGTCCGGGTCGGCGCCACCCTGGTCCGGCACTCCGACCCGCGCTCCGAGGTCGCCGAGACGCACGCCAAGGCCGCCGGGGTGCTCTCCGCGATCGGCGCCCGCCCGGCCCGCTCCGCCCGGGAGGCCGCCGCCCGGCCCCGGCTCGCCGAGGACCACCGGGTGCAGGCCGCCCTCGACTCCCGGCGCGCCGGGCTGGCCCCGTTCTGGCTCCGGATGCAGCAGCCCGCCGCGCCGCTGCCCGGCGCCGACACCCTGGTGGTGGACGGCGAGGACACCTTCACCGCGATGCTCGCCCACCTGCTGCGCTCGCTCGGCCACACCGTCACCGTGCTCCGCTACGACGCCCCCGGACTGCGCGAGCGGGCCGCCGCGCACCCCGGCCCGCTGGTGCTCGGCCCCGGCCCCGGCGACCCGGCCGACCCGGCCGACCCGAAGATGGCGCTGCTGCGCCCGGTGGTCGCCGACGCGCTGGCCGCCGTCCGCTCCGGGGCGCGCACCGCGCCGCTGCTCGCGGTCTGCCTCAGCCACCAGCTGCTCTCCGCGCGGTTGGGGCTGGAGCTGGCCCGCAAGGCGGTGCCGTACCAGGGCGCCCAGGAGGCCGTCGACCTGTTCGGCACCCGCCGCACCGTCGGCTTCTACAACACCTTCACCGCCCGCTGCGACGCGGCGGCGGCCGAGCGGCTGGCCGCCGAGGGCGTCGAGGTCGCCCGGGACGCCCGCACCGGCGACGTGCACGCGCTGCGCGGGCCCGGCTTCGCCAGCCTGCAGTTCCACCCCGAGTCGGTGCTCACCCGGGAGGGCGTGGAGATCGTCGCCGAACTGCTGGGCGCCGCCGCGGCCGTGCGCGGCTGAAACCGGCCGCCCGGGCCGCTCCCCCGCCCACCGCCCCGGCTTCCGGAAAGGTCTGGATCTCTCCCCAGCTGACTGGTATTCATATCCTGCTTGCCGGTCATGAGTTGGGGGATGCATGACGAACGCACCGGTGCCCGGCACCGTGGAGATCGCCCTGGACGACGGCACCGTCCTGCACGCCGCCGTCCGGCAGGGACCGGGCCGCCCGGCGGGGGACGCGGGGGCGGCCACCGCGGCCGTCACCCACAGCCTCGGCGAGGTGCGGCGCACCGTCCGCGCGGTCGGGCGCTGGGCCCGCGAGACGGCGCGCGAGGCGGGTGACCCGGACGGCTTCGAGGTGGAGTTCGGCCTCACCCTCGGGGTGAAGTCCGGCCGCCTGATCGGCGTGCTCGCGGAAGCCTCCGGCCAGGCGAGCCTGGTGGTCCGGCTGAGCTGGAAGCGGCCGGACGACCGCCCCGCCGCGTGAGCCCGGACGCCGCCGCGGTCCGCCTCGCGGACCCGGCCGGGGCCTTCCTCGGCAGCGGCTTCCACCTCGGCGCGGGCCTGCTGGTCAGCTGCGCGCACGTGGTGCACGGCCACCCCGGGCTCACCGCGGCCCGGCACGGCGGGGACGCCCACCCGGTGCGCACCGCCCGGCTGTTCCCGCCGGACCGGCCGCCCGGCGCGGCCAGCTACCCGCCGCCGGACCTCGCGCTGCTCACCGCGCCCGGCCTGGCCGGCGCCCCGGCGGTGCCGCTCGCCGGGCGCGACCCGGCGGGCGGCGCGGCCGTCCTGGTGCACGGCTTCGCGGTGAACCCGGTGACCGGCGAGGTCGGCCCGGAGTCGGCCCGGCTGACCGTGGCGGGGCCCTCCGGCCTCGGGCTGCGCGTCCAACAGGGCTGGATCCAGCACGGGTTGAGCGGCAGCATGGCGCTCGACGGACACGGCCGGGTGGTCGGCGTGGTCAAGGCGACCGCGGACGGCGACGACCCGGTGGGCGGCTGGCTGACCCCGCTGTCCGCGCTGCTGCCGCTGCTGCCGCCGCTGC
Source organism: Kitasatospora sp. NPDC004272 (assembly GCF_053603035.1). Lineage (NCBI taxonomy): Bacteria > Bacillati > Actinomycetota > Actinomycetes > Kitasatosporales > Streptomycetaceae > Kitasatospora > Kitasatospora sp. NPDC004272. The sequence continues at coordinate 28,746 of NZ_JBSGET010000093.1, forward strand.
CGCCCGGCGAGCCGCCCGCCCCGCCGGCCGGACCACCCCGTCCGCCCGCCCCGGCGCCGACGGCGGGCGCGGTCGCCCGGCTGCTCGGCGAACCGTCCCTGCTGGAGGACCCGGCGGCCCGGCTGGAGCTGATCAGGGCCGTCAACGAGCGGCTCGGCCCCGGCCAGCAGGTCAGGGTCCCGTACCACGCGCACGCCGCCCTGCACCTGCGCGCCCTCGCTGCGGCCTGCCTGGAGCACCGCAGCCCCGCCGACGCCCTGCGCGCCCTGCTGGCCGGGGCCCGCGAACTGTGCGGCCCGCACCGCGCCCTGGACCGGCTCGGCGCCCTGCTCGACCTCGACCCGGAGGAGTGACCGTGGACCGCTGCACCTGGGAGACCCGGCAGATGCTGCAGCGCATCCTCGCCGAATGGTTCACCCTGGCTCCCGTGCTGCCCGACCTGGAGCAGCACCTGGCCGAGAGCACCGGTTACCCGGTCCAGGTGCAGCCCCGCCAACTGGCCACGTCCGCCGCCCGGATCGCCGGCTTCCTGGCCGAGGAGCACGGGCAGCCGTCCGCCGCGATCGGCCACCTGCACGACTGGCTGGTCGGCTTCGCCGGGGCCAGCCTGCGCGGCGACTGGGTGGCGTTCCTGGCCCAGGTCCAGAGCGCCCCGGGGCTGACCGTGAACGAGCGGGCCGACCTGGTGGTGATCGCGGGCGTGCTGTGCTTCCCGCCGGTGACGCCGGAGCGGACGGACGGCCGGCGGCTGGTCGAGACCGCCCGCCACGCCATGGTCATCGGCAGCCCCGCCCACCTGCTGCGGGACCTGCGCGGCCGGCAGGAGCACCAGCTGGCCCGGATCGCCGAGGAGGCGGTGGAGAAGTCCCGCTCCAGGCCGCCGCGGCCGCCCACCGTGCAGCAGCCGCTGCCCCCGGAGCAGCCGCCACCGCCACCGCCGCAGCCCGGGGGCAGGCGGCGGGTGCTGCTGGCCGTCGGCGCGGCCCTGCTGGCGACGGCCGGTGTGGTGACGGCGGTGGCCTGGCCCGACGACCCGCCGCCGCTGGTCGACCAGGAGACCAGCTGGACCCCCCGGCTCATCGAGCCCGGCGGCACCGCCACCGCCCTGATCAACGTCCCCGAGGGCGCGAAGCGGTTGGAGACCGAGCTCCTGCTGACCGACCCGAACCCGGGCAGCGGCACCTGCGCCGACGTGACCGCCGAGCTCAGCACCGACCAGGGCGGCAGCAGCGGCCGGCGGCCCCGGGACGCGCAGCTTTCCGTCCCGGTGCCCTCCGGCCGCACCGGCCTGCGCCTGACGCTGCTGCTGCACGCCGGGGGCGGCTGCGCCCAGAGCGTCGACATCCAAAGCGTCCGGTTCACCCGCTAGGAGGCCCCCGTGCCCGTCCCGCGCCCCGCCGCCCACCTGGCGGCCGGCCTGCTCCTGCTCGCCACCGCCGCGTCCGGCTGCTCCGCCGGCGAGGACAAGTCCCCGTTCGACAACCTGCCGGTCAAGGTCGGCTTCAAGACCGACCGGCCGGGCATGTCCGAGTTCACCGACAAGGGCGTGTACGACGGCTTCGAGCCGCACCTGACCATGAAGGTGCTCGGCTCCCGGAAGATCGACTACACCTCGCTGACGGTGACCACCGCCAACTGGGAGGACGCCCTCACCGACGGCAAGGCCAACCACAACAAGGTCGACCTGGTGGTCGCCGACATCTCCGAGCGCGACGACCTCAAGCGGGACTACGACCTGGCCGGCCCCTACCTGCAGACCCCGCTGGGCGTGCTGCTGAAGGCCGACGACCCCCGGACGGTCGCCAAGTCCGAGGACCTCAAGCCGCTGCGGGTATGCGTGTCCGGCGGCACCACCTCCGAGGCGCAGCTCAAGGACATCGGCCCGCAGGTCACCGTCACCGGCGCCAACCTCAAGGAGTGCCTGGAGCGGGTCGACGACGGCACCGCCGACGCCGTGCTCTCCGACTACCTGGTGCTGCAGGGCGTCGCCGCCAACTCCGGCAGCGGCGGCCGGCGCGCCTACCGGGTCGCCCGGGACGCCCACATCGGCAAGACCCAGTTCCTGATGATGGTCCTGCCCAAGGGGCACCGGAAGGCGTGCGAGCTGCTCCGCCAGGCCATCAACGACTACCTGCAGGACCCGGACTGGATGAACGCCCTGCGCACCTCCTTCGCCTTCGGCCCGGACTTCACCGACAAGGAGCTGCGCGACGCCTTCAAACCCGTCACCACCTCGGCCGGCGACCGCTGCTCGGCCTGAACTCCGGGAGCGCTCAGCCCAGTTCCTCGTCCAGCCCCTGCTCGATCGCGTACCGGACCAGCTCGACCCGGTTGTGCAGCTGGAGCTTGCCCAGGGTGTTCTGGACGTGGTTCTGCACGGTGCGGTGCGAGAGCACCAGGCGGTCGGCGATCTGCCGGTAGGACAGGCCCTTGGCGACCAGCCGCAGCACCTCGGTCTCCCGCGGGGTCAGCTGCGGGGCGGCCGGCTCGGCGGCGGTGCCGGGCTCGGCGGCGAGGCGGCGGAACTCGCCGAGCACCAGGCCCGCCAGGCCCGGGGTGAACACCGGGTCGCCGACGGCGGTGCGGCGCACCGCGTCGAGCAGCTCCTCGCGGCCCGCCGACTTCACCAGGTAGCCGGTGGCGCCGGACTTCACCGCCTCCAGCACGTCGGCGTGCTCGCCGCTGGCGGACAGCACCAGCACCCGCACCGCCGGGTCGGCCGCCACCACCCGGCGGCACACCTCGGCGCCGGACAGCGCGGGCAGGTTGAGGTCCAGCACCACCACCTGCGGGGTGCTGGCCCGGGCCCGGCGCACCGCCTCCTCGCCGTCCCCGGCGGTGGCGACCACGGCGAACCCGGCCTCGGCCAGGTCCCGGGCCACCCCGTCGCGCCACATCGGGTGGTCGTCCACCACCATCACGCGCACCGGCTGATCAGTCGTCACGTCCGCTCCTCGGCCACCGCAGTTCCACCTCGACGCCCTGCCCGGGCACCGAGTACAGCTCGGCGCTGCCGCCGAGGTCGAGCATCCGGCCGCGGATCGACTGCGCGACCCCGAGCCGGCCGTCGCGCTGCGCCTCGGCCAGCCGTCCGGCCGGGAAGCCGGGGCCGTCGTCGCGCACCGACACGGTGACCGCCTCCGGTTCGTCCTCGACCAGGATCCAGGCCCGGGCCGCCTCCCCGGCGTGCCGGCGGACGTTGTCCAGCGCGGCGGCGACCGCGGCGGCCAGTTCGGACGCGGCGGCGGCGGGCAGCAGGACGGGCGTGGCGGGCGCGGCGACGGTGATCCGCTCGTCGGCGTGCCGGGAGAGCAGCGGGCGCAGGTCCCGCTCGCCGTCCGCGTCGCCGTCGTCCTCGGGCGGCCGCCCGCCGGTCATCAGGGCCCGCAGCGCGCGCTCCTGCTCGCCGGCCAGCCGGCCGAGTTCGGCGGCGTCGCCCTGCTGGCGGTGCACCAGGGCGAGCACCTGCAGCACCCCGTCGTGGATGTCCCGGGAGAGGCGTTCGCGCTCCCGGGTGGCGGCCTCCACCTGGAGCGCCCGGGTGAGCACCGCCTCGCTGGCCCGGGCCAGTTCGATCACGTAGCCGATGGCGCAGCCGGCGAGCAGCAGCAGGACGATGTTGTGCAGGTTGTCGGGGCTGACCCCGCCGTGCCCGAGGATGTTGGCCGCGCCGATCACCGCACCGGCGAACGCGGCGGCCCGCCAACCGCCCTTGCCGGCGAAGCCGAGCACCGTCCCGGCCGCCCAGATCGTCGGCAGGGTCGGCGCGCCGCCGTGGATCCGGGCCGGGGTGTCGATGATCCCGCTCATCACGATGCCGGTCACCGCGGCCGTCAGGTCGGTGCCGAGCACCAGCCAGGTGCAGCGCTGGGGCCCGGCGAACGCCCGGGTGGAGGCCAGCGTCCACAGGCTCAGCGCGCCCAGGAAGATCCAGCCGGACACCGGGTGCAGGAACTGGTGGTACGAGGTGAGGTAGCGCAGCACCGCGTAGGCCAGCGCGAGCACCCGGAAGTAGCCCATGGCGCGCCACAGCGGCAGCTCCACCGACATGCCGCCGGCCGCCACGGCCGCCACCACCCCGGCCGGCCGGCGCCCCCGCGGCCCCGGCCGGGCCGGGCGGCGGGGGGGGCCGGGGGGGGGGGCGGGCGTCGTTGTGTTGGTGGGTGGTGGGTGGTGGCGCCCCGCAGCCG
>NZ_JBSGET010000094.1:0-32925 GCF_053603035.1 Kitasatospora sp. NPDC004272
GGCCGCGGCCCCGTGCGCTGCACGGCCTGTCCCCCGCCGACCGGGCCCGGCTGCACGCCCGCCTGCGCGAGCGGCGCGCCGCCGGAACGCCGGTGCCGGAGGAGGCCCGATGAGGATCCTGCTCGCCCAGAACCTGATCCACCTGCCGTCGCACGGCGGGGCCAACCGTTCCAACCGGCTGCTGCTGGAGCGGCTGGCCGCGCGCGGACACAGCTGCGAGGTGGTCGGCCCGCTGACCGGCGCGCTGGCCACCGTCGAGGCCGGGCGGGCCGTCCGGGCGCTGGTCGAGCGCGGCGCGGTGGTCCGCTCCGACGACGGGGAGACCGTCGTCTACACCCACCGCGGCGTCACGGTGCACGCGGTGCGCTCGCCGTCCCTGCTGCCCCGGACCGTCCGCGCGGTGGCCGATCGGCTGCGCCCGGACCGGACCCTCGTCCCCGGGGACGACCCGGGCCACCTGATGCTCGGTGCGGCGCTCGCCGCGACCCCGGACCGGGTGGTGTACCTGGTCCACACGATCCAGCAACTGCCGTTCGGACCGGGGGCGTTCCATCCGAGCGAGGCCGGGACGCGGCTGGTGCGGCGGGCCGCCCGACTGATCGCGGTCAGCGACGCCGCGGCGGCGTACCTGCGCGAGCACGCGGGGCTGGCGGCGGAGGTGGTGCGTCCGCAGGTGTACGGGACGGGGCCGTTCCCGCACCTCGGGCGGGCCGGGCAGGGCGCGGTGACAATGGTCAACCCCTGTGGCTACAAAGGCATTTCGGTACTGCTCGGGCTGGCCGACGCCCGGCCGGAGGTGCCGTTCCTGGCCGTCCCGACCTGGGGCGCGGACGCCGCCGACCGGGCCGAGCTGGCCCGCCGGCCGAACGTCACCGTGATCCCGCCGGTGGACGACATCGACGAAGTCCTGTCCCGAACGGGGGTGTTGCTGATGCCCTCGCTGTGGGACGAAACCTTCGGCTACACCTGCGTGGAGGCGATGCTGCGGGGCGTGCCGGTGCTGGCCTCGGCGGTCGGGGGGCTGCTGGAGGCCAAGTTGGGCGTGCCCGGCTCGCTGCCGGTCCGGCCGGTGACCGCGTACCGCCGCGAGCCGGGCGCGGCCCGGCCCGAACCGGTCGTGCCCGAGCAGGAGTTGGAGCCGTGGCTGGCGGCGCTCGACGCACTGCTCGGCGATCCGGCGCACTACGCGGAGCAGTCCGCCGCGTCCCGCTCCGCCGCGCTGGCGTTCGTCGACGGCCTCGACCCGGACGCCTTCGAACGCTGCCTGGCCGAACCGCTGCCGTCCGGGACGCCGGCCACACCGCCGGAGGCACCGCCGGCCACACCGCCGGGGGCACCGCTCGACCGCGCCGCCGCGCTGCGCCTGCTGGCCGCCCGTCGGCGGAACGCCGCCACCACCACGACCGAGGAGTGACCGCCGTGCTCAACCCCCCGCCCGCCCCGGAGCCGGACGACGCGGACCTGGCCGCGCTGCTGCTGATCCGGCACGTCGAGCTGGCGCTGCTGCGGCTGTTCGGCGAGGGCCTGGTCAGCGGCACCACGCACACCTGCCTGGGCCAGGAGTACGTGCCGGTGGCGCTGGCGCCGCTGCTGGGCGCGGCGGACATGGTGTTCAGCAACCACCGGGGCCACGGCCACTACCTGGCGCTGACCGGCGACGCGGAGGGGCTGCTCGCCGAGGTGCTGGGGCGGCAGGGCGCGGTGTGCGGCGGTGCGGGCGGCAGTCAGCACCTGTACACGGGCGGGTTCCTCTCCACGGGCGTGCAGGGCGAGAGCCTGCCGGTCGCGGTCGGCGCGGCGCTGCGCCGGGCCCGGGACGGGGCGGGGGCGCTGGCGCTGGCGTTCGTCGGGGACGGCACCTGGGGCGAGGGCGCGGTGTACGAGGCGCTGAACCTGGCGGCGCTGTGGCGGACCCCGCTGGTCGTGCTGGTGGAGCACAACGGCATCGCCCAGTCCACGCCGACCGAACGGCAGTTGGCGGGCAGCATCGGGGCCCGGGCGGCGGCGTTCGGCATCGCCCACCACCGTTCGTCGACGTCGGAAGTGGCCGAACTGCGCGCCGAGTTGGCTCCGCTGCTGGAGCAAGTGCGCTCCGGCGGCGGCCCGTTGGTGGTGGAGCTGGACGTGCCGCGGCTGGGCCCGCACAGCAAGGGCGACGACACCCGGGGCGCGGAGGAGTTGGCGGAGCTCGGCGCGCGCGACTGGCACCGGGCCCGGGCGGGCGCGTCCGAGGAGCGGTTCGCGGCCTGGGACGCCAAGCAGTCGGCGCTGGTGGACGCCCTGGTGGCGGAGGTGCTGTCCCGCCCGCCGTCGGACGGCCGGGCCCGCGCCGCGTCCGCCGCGCCGCGGCTGACGCCGGTGCCGCCGCCGTCCGCTCCCGCCGTGCCGGAGCGGGTCGCCGAGAACCTGAACCGGGCGCTGCACGAGCTGATGGCCGCCGACCCGTCGGTGCACCTGCTCGGCGAGGACGTGTCGGACCCGTACGGCGGGGCGTTCAAGGTGACCCGGGGCCTGTCCACCCGGTTCGGCGAGCGGGTGCGGTCGACGCCGCTGAGCGAGGGCGCGATCACCGGGGTGGGCGCGGGCCTGGCGCTGGCCGGGGAGCGCGCGGTGGTCGAGATGATGTTCGGCGACTTCGTCACGCTGGCCTTCGACCAGTTGGTGAACTTCGCCGCCAAGTCGGTCTCCATGTACGGCCGCCGGGTGCCGGTGCCGCTGCTGGTGCGCTGCCCGGTCGGCGGGCGGCGCGGGTACGGGGCGACGCACAGCCAGAGCCCGCAGAAACACCTGATGGGCGTCCCCGACCTGGACCTGTACGAGCTGAGCCCGTTCCACGACGCGGTGCCGCTGGTCCGGCACGCGCTCTCCACCGGCAACCCGTCGGTGCTGTTCGAGGACAAGGTGCTGTACGCCGAGCGGCGGTTCACCGGCGACACGGTCGACGAGGTGCTGCGCTGGCGGCTGGACGGCGGCTCGGCCCTGGGCACGGCCGTGGTCGGCCCGGCCGGCGTGGAGCGGCCGGACGCGGTGGTGATCGCCCCGGGCGGCCTGGCCCGGCGGGCGGTCGGCGCGCTGCGCTCGCTGCTGCTGGAGGACGAGCTGTGCGTGCGCCTGCTGGTCCCGGCCCGGCTGTACCCGCTGGACGCCGACCGGCTGGCCGAGCTGTGCGGACGGGCCCCGGCGGTGGTCGTGGTGGAGGACGGCACCCCCGGCGCGGGCTGGGGGACGGAGGTCGCGCAGGCTCTGCACACCCGGCTCTGGTCGGTGCTGCGGGCGCCGGTGCGGGTGCTGACGGCGGCGGACCGGCCGGTACCGGCGGCGCCGCACCTGGAGGACGAGGTGTTCGTCCGGGACGAGGACATCCGGCGGGCGGTCCGCGCGCTGGCGGAACAGGTGTCGGCGGAACAGGCGTCGGCGGAGCACGCGTCGACGGAGCACGCGTCGACGGAGCACGCGTCGACGGAGCGCGGAGAGGAGCGGTGACGGTGACCGAGTACCGGATGCCGAAGGTCAACACCAACGACGCGGCGTACACCCTGCTGGGGTGGCTGGTCGAGGACGGCGGGAAGGTCGCCGAGGGCGAGCCGCTGCTGGAGGTGGAGACCTCGAAGGCGGTCGAGGAACTGGCCGCACCGGCCGACGGGCTGCTGGAACTGCTCGTCCCGGCGGGCCGCGAGTGCGCGCCGGGCGAACTGCTGGCCCGGCTGCACCCCGACGCGGCCTCCCTGGACGCGGCCCGGCGCTGTCCGGCAGCGTCCGCCGACTCCCAGGCGCCGTCCGCCGACTCCCCCGCCCCCGCCGCCGGGGGCCCGGTCTTGACCGCCCCGGCCCGGGCCCGGCTGGCCGAACTCGGCATCCCCGAGTCGGCGGCGCTCGCGCTGGACGTGCCGGTGGTGCGCCGCGCCGAGGTCGACCTGCTGGCGGCGCGACTCGCGGCGACGGAGCAGCCGGCGGACCGGGGCGCGGAGCGGCCCCGGACCGAGACCCCCACCCCGCAGGCAGCGCAGGCGCCGCAGGACCCACAGGCAGCGCAGGCACCGCAGGACCCGCAGGCAGCGCGGGACCCACAGGACCCGCCGGGGACGGTGCTCGCCCCGCTGTCCCGCAACCAGCGCGCCGTCGCGGCGACCGTCACCGCCGCGCACCGCGAGGTGCCGGCGGCGTTCACCGCCGTGGACGTGGACGTCACCGACGCGCTCGCCGCCGGCCGTGAACTCGCGGCGGCGGTCGGCAGCCTGGTGGGCCTGGCCGAGCTGACGGCGGCCGCGCTGGCCACCCGGCGGGCCACCGATCCGGCCTGCTTCGCGGCGCTGACGGCCGACGGGACGGGCACCCGGCTGGTGCCCGGCGCGCACATCGGGGTGACCTTCGAGCTGGGCGCCGGCCTGTTCGTGCCGGTGCTGCGCGACGCCGACCGGTCCTCGCTGGGCGAGCTGTCCCGGGCCATGATGGCCCACCGGATGGCCGCGCTGCGCGGCGCCTTCCGTGATCGCGACCTGCAGGGCGCCAACATCACGCTGACCCTGCACACCGACCCGGGCGTCGCCCTGGCGCTGCCGGTGGTGTTCCCCGGCCAGGCCTGCGCGCTGTCGCTGGCGGCCCCGCGCACCGTCGTGCTGCCCGACCCGGACGGCGCGGGCTTCCGGGCCCGCAGCCTGGTGCACCTGGGCGCGGCGTTCGACCACCGGCTGTTGAACGGCCGCCAGGTGACGTCCCTGCTGACGGGCGTGAAGGCCCTGCTGGAGGACCCGCACCGACTCGCCGGGGAGGGCCTGTGAACCCGCCCGCCCCCGTCACCGGTCCCACCGCCCCGCCGGAGGCCGCCACCAGCGGCCCGACGACTTCCCCCGCGCCCGTGCCCGGGCACCGCCCGGCCCCGCCGGAGGCCCTCGCCGACGGCTCGGCCCCCACCGCCCCCTCCCCCTCCAGCGCCTCCCCCTCCAGCGCCTCCGCCGACCGGCGCGTCCTCGCCGCGCGCCTGCTCGCGGCGCGCCGGCAGAGCTCGGCGGTCCGGGGCGTGCCCCGGCTGCCGCGGGACGGCCGTCCGGTGGTGTGTTCGGCGGAGCAGCGCCGGCTGTGGCTGGCGGAGCGGATCGGCGGCCCGGACGCGTCGCCGCCGGTGACGGCGGGTCTGGCGCTGGAGGGACCGCTGGACCTGGACCGGCTGACGGCCGCGCTCGCCGGGGTGGTCGACCGGCACCCGATCCTGCGGACGCGCTACGCGGAGGTCGACGGCGAGCCTGTCCAGTTCCGCCCCGATGCTCCCCTGACACCCAACCAGTCCGCTGCCCTGATCGACCTGGTGGACCTCTCCTTCGCGCCGGAGCCGGAGCGCGAAGCGCTGGCCGCCGCCCTGGCCGTGGAGGCGGGCGGGCACCGCTTCGACCTGGCGGCGGGGCCGATGCTGCGGTTGACGGTGCTGCGGCTGGCCGCCGACCGGCACCGGCTGCTGCTGGTGTGCCACCACATCGCGGCGGACGCCCGCTCCGCGGACCTGCTGACCGCCGAACTGGCGACGGCCTACCGCACCGGCGGCGCCCCCGCCGACGGCGCGTCCCCCACTGACAGCGCGTCCCCCGCCGACGACCGCCCGCAGTACGCGGACTACGCGGCCTGGTCGCGCTCCCGGCTGGACCGCGTCCTGCCGGAGCGCCTGGCGTACTGGCGGCACCTGCTGGACGGCGCGCCCCCGGTGCTGGAGCTCGGCCTGGACGCTCCGAAGGGGCCCGGCGGCGGCCGCCGCACCGCGACGGTCCCGGTCCGGGTGCCCGGCGCGGTGGTGGAGCGGCTGCGGGCGGTCGGCGACGGGGCGCGGCTGACGGGGCACTCGGTGCTGCTGGCCGGGTTCCTGGTGCTGCTGGCGCGGTGCGCGGGGCGCCGGGAGGTGACGGTGGGCGTGGTGTCGGGCGGCCGTCCGCACGCCGAACTGGACGCCGTGGTGGGGTGTTTCACGGATCTGCTGCCGTTGCGGGTGTCGCTGGCGGACGATCCGGCGTTCCGTGCGTTCGCACCGCGGGTGCGGGAGGCGTTGGCGGCGGGGTTGGCACAGGCGGCCCCGTTCGACCGGATCGTCTCGGCGGTGGCCCCGCGCCGCGCGCCCGGGGTGCACCCGCTGTTCCAGGTGCTGTTCGTGGAGCGCACGGAGGTCGCGGCGGACGGTCCGGACGCGGGGTGGGGGGCGGGCCTGGCCGCCGCGCCGTGGGGGCAGGAGGTCGACGGCAGCGCGTACGACCTGGTGCTGGCGGCGGGGGTCGGTCCGGAGGGCGCGGAGCTGGTGCTGACGTACCCGTGCGAGCGGTTCGCCCGCCCGGCGGTGGCGGGGTTCGCGGACGCGCTGGTCGAGTTGCTGACGCTGCTGGCCGACCGTCCGCAGGCCGCGCTGAGCGGTGTCCGGACCGCCGAGCCGTGGCGGCCGCCCGCCGCGCCGCCGGCCCGTTCCGTCCGGGCGGAGGCCGCAGGCGGGGGCCCGGCGGCGGGCGGAGCCACCGGCCCGGTCGCGGAGTTGCGCGCCCTGTGGGCGGAGGTCCTGGGCCGGGAGGGGGTCAGCGACGAGGACGACCTGTTCGCCTGCGGCGGGGACTCGCTCGCCGTGGTGCGGATCGCCGCCCGGATCGCCGAGCGGTTCGGCGTGGACGTCCCGGCCTCGGCGTTCTTCGAGTCCCCCACCCCGGCCGGCTTCGGCGCCGTGCTGGCCCGTCTCACCGAGGAGCAGCAGCATGTCTGACCGCGAGTACCCGTTGACGCCGGGCCAGCAGCGGATGTGGTTCCTGCAGCGCGTGGACCCGTCGGACGTCTCGGAGAACCTGGTCACCCTGCGCCGGCTGACCGGCCCGCTCGACCCGGAGGCGTTCCGCCGGGCGGTGGCCGCCGTGGTGGCCCGGCACGAGCCGCTGCGGACGTCGTTCGGGGAGGTGGACGGCGTGCCCGTGCAGCGGGTCGCCGGCCGGGTGGAGGTCCCCGTCCCGCTGCACGACCTGCGGGCCGAGCCGGACCCGGAGGCCGCCGCGCTGCGGCTGGCCGAGGCGTCCGGCGGGCGGCCGTACGCGCTGGAGGACGGGCCGCTGCTGCGGGTCGAGCTGTACCGGACGGGCGAGTGGGCGCACGTGCTGCTGCTGGCGGCGCACCACCTGGTGTCGGACGGCTGGTCGATCCGGCTGCTGCTGGACGAACTGCTGGCCGCGCACCGGGCGGTGGCGGACGGCGGCGAGCCGCGACTGCCGGCGCTGCCGGAGGGGTTCGGCGACCACGTGATGTGGCAGCGGGCCCGTGCGGAGGGCCCGGCGGCGGACCGGGCGGCCGCGTACTGGGCGGCCGAGCTCGCCGCGCCGCCCGGCCGGGGCCTGCCGCCGGGCAGCACGCCGTCCGTTCCGGCCGCGGACGGGCGGGCGCACTGGGTGCGGGCCGAGGTGGACGCCGCCGCGGCGGCCGAGGTCGAGGACTTCGCCCGGCGGCACTCCTGCACGCCGTTCATGGCCTGGCTGGCGCTCTACCAGCTACTGGTGGGCCGGCACACCGGGCAGTCGGACCTGGTGGTGGGCGCGCCGACCGCCGGGCGCGAGCGCCGGGCGGACGAGCGGTTGGTGGGCTGCTTCACGGCCGTCCTGCCGCTGCGCGCCGATCTCGGCGGCGGGGCCGGTTTCGCCGCCCTGCTGGAGCGCACCCGGGCGACCGTCACCGGCGCGCTCTCGCACCCGCAGGTCCCGTACGAGCGGCTGCTCGGGGCGCTGGGCACGGCGCGCGGCGAGGGGCAGCGGCAGCTGTTCCGGCACTGGTTCAACCTGCACACCGAGTCCGCCGCCGGGCAGCCCGCCGAGGCCGGTCCGCTCCGGGTGGACGACCTGGCCGGTCTGCCCGCGCCGACGCCCTTCGACACCTCGCTGGACGCCTGGCCGGCCGCCGGCGGCGGCCTGCACCTGCTGCTGGCGTACGACCCGGCGGTGCTGGACGCCGCCGCCGCGCAGGCCCTGCTGGACCGCCTCCCGGTGCTGGCCCAAAACGCCCTGGCCCGGCCCGAACTGCCGCTCGGCGAGCTGTCGTTGCTGGCTCCCGATGAGCGGGGGGCGCTGCTGCGCGGCCCGGACGGCGTGCCGGACGACCCGGAGACGGTGCTCGACCTGCTGCTGCGGCAGGCCGCCCTGACCCCGGCCGCGGTCGCCCTCCGGGACGGCGAACGGGCTTTCAGCTACCAGGAGTTGATGGCCGGGGCGCACCGGGCGGCGGCCGCTGTCCGCGCTGTGGGAGCGCTCCCGCGCACGCCGGTCGGGCTGTACGGCGCCCGCTCCGCCGAGCTGCTGGCGGGCATGCTGGGCATCCTGCTGGCCGGCTGCGCCTACCTCCCGCTCGACCCGGCCCTCCCCGCGCCGCGCCTGCGCGCCATGCTGGACGGCGCGGGCGCCACCGCCGTCCTGGCCACCCCGGACGCCCCGGAGGTCGACACCGGCCTGCCCACCGCCCGCCAGGACCCGCTGGACGCGCCGCGACCCGCCGCCACGGAAGGCCCGTTCGAGCTCCCGTCGCCCGCCGGTCCGGCCTACGTCCTCTACACCTCCGGCTCGACCGGCGAGCCGAAGGCGGTGGCCGTCCCGCACCGGGCGCTGCTCGCCCGGGTGCGCTGGATGGGCGCGGCGTACGGGCTGGGCCCGGGCGAGCGGGTGCTGCAGTTCGCCTCGCCGGGCTTCGACACGCACGTGGAGGAGGTCTTCCCCGCGCTGGCGCACGGCGCCGAGGTGGTCCTGCTGCCGGTGCCGTCGGCCGAGCTGCCGGACTGGCTGGGCGGTCCGCAGGGCCGCACCCTGACGGTGCTCGACCTGCCGACGGCGTACTGGCAGGAGCTGGTGGCGGCCGGTCCGGCCGTCCCGTGGCCCCCGGCGCTGCGCACGGTGGTGCTGGGCGGCGACCAGGTGGCGCCGACCGCGGTCGCGGCCTGGCGGGAGCGCTTCGGCGACCGGGTCGAGCTGTGGAACACCTACGGCCCGACCGAGGCCGCGGTGATCGCCACCGCCTGCCGGCTGGGCCCGGCCGACGCGGCCGCCCGCCCGGGCATCGGCCGTCCGATCGCCGCGACCGTCGCCCACCTGCTGGACGACGGCGGCCGCCCGGTGCCGCCGGGGGTGCCCGGCGAGCTGTGGCTGGGCGGGGACGGTCTCGCGGACGGCTACCTGGGCCGCCCCGACCTGACGGCGGAGCGGTTCGCCGCGGACCCGTTCACCGGCGGCCGGATGTACCGGACGGGAGACCTGGCCCGGTTGCGGCCGGACGGTGCGCTGGAGTTCCTCGGCCGCCGGGACCGCCAGCTCAAGGTGCGCGGGTACCGGGTGGAGCCCGCCGAGGTGGAGGCCGCGCTGCTGGCGCAGCCGGACGTCGCGCAGGCCGTGGTGGACCTGCACGACGAGGCCGGCCGGCAGCTGCTGGCCGCCTGGGTGGTCCCCTCCCGGGCCGGACACCCGCCGCACGGCGAGGAGTTGCGCCTGCGCCTGCGCGCCGTGCTGCCCGCCCACCTCGTCCCGGACGTCTGTCTGCCGCTGGAGCGCCTGCCGCTGACCGTCCGCGGCAAGCTCGACCGGGCCGCGCTGCCCTCCCCCGCCACCGCCGTCGCCCCGGAGGACGGCGCCGCGGCGCGGGTCGCGCCGGACACCGATGCCGAACTGCTGGTCGCCGAGGTCTGGTCCGAGGTGCTGGGGCTGGATCCGGACCGGTTCGGCGTGCACGACGACTTCTTCGCGCTCGGCGGCCACTCGCTGCTCGCGGTCCGGGTGCTGGCCCGGCTGCGCGCCGCGCTCGAACTCGACCTCCCGGTCCGGGTGCTGTTCGCCGCGCCGACGGTCGCCGGCACGGCCGCCGCCGTCGAGGAGCTGCTGCTCGCGGAGATCGACGCGCTCAGCGAGGACGAGGTGCGGTCCCTGATCGACGAGGGCGCCCCGACCGCCTGACCCCGCCGCCTGCCCCCACCGCATGACCCCACCACACGCCCCCACCGCACGCTCCCCTCGCGTGACACCCCTCGCGCGGCCTCCACCGCGTGACACCACCCATCCCGCCGTCAGCGAAGTACGCGCACCGCTCCAGGAAGGCGCCCCGGCCGCATGACCACCACCCCCGCCACCGCCCCCACGCCCGCCTCCACGCCCGCCGGCACCCCCGACACCGCCGCCACCGCTCGCACGCCCGCCGCCGACGCCCGCGCCGAGCTGCTCGCCCGCCGGCTGCGCCGCGCCCGCACCGCCGCCCCGGTGGCGGCGGTGCCGCGCCGCCCGGAGGGCACCGCGCCGCCGCTGTCCTTCGCGCAGGAACGCCTGTGGTTCATGGACCAGTTCGTCCCGGACAGCACCGCCTACACCGTGCCGCTGGTGGTGCGGCTGCGCGGCCCGCTCGACCCGGAGCGGCTGTCGGCGTCGCTGGAGCGGCTGGTGGCCCGGCACGAGAGCCTGCGGATGCGCTTCCCGGCGGCGGCCGACGGCACGCCGACCGTGGTGGTCGACCCGCCGGGCGGCGTCCGGCTGGAGGTCAGGGCGGTCGCGCCGGGCCTGGCCCCGGCGGACCGGGAGGCGCAGCTCGACGCCTGGGTGCGGGAGGAGACCGGCCGGCCGTTCGACCTGGCGGCGGGCCCGGTGGTGCGGGCGGCCCTGCTGCGGGCCGAGGAGCAGGACCACGTGCTGGTGGTGGTGCAGCACCACATCGTCTCGGACGGCTGGTCCAGCGAGCTGTTTCTGCGCGGGCTGCTGGCCGGCTACCGGGCGGGCGGGGACGTCCCGCTGCCCGAACTGCCGGTGCAGTACGGCGACTTCGCGGCCTGGCAGCGCGAGCGCTACCGGGGCGAGGTGCGCCGGGCCGATCTGGACCACTGGCGCGGCCGGCTGGCCGGCGTCCCGCCGCTGGACCTGCCCGCCGACCGTCCGCGCCCGGCGGTGCCGACGCTGCGCGGCGCGGGCCACGGCATCGCGCTGGACGCGGAGACCAGCCGGGCGGTGCTGGCGCTGGGCGCGGCGCACGGCGCGACGCCGTACATGACGCTGCTGGCCGCCTACCAGGCGCTGCTGGGCCGCTGGTGCGGACAGGACGACTTCGCGGTCGGCTCGACCGTGGCGGGCCGGACGCTGCCCGAGCTGGAGCCGCTGGTGGGCCTGTTCGCGAACGTCCTGGCGCTGCGCGCGGACCTGTCGGGCGACCCGGGGTTCACCGGCCTGCTGGCGGACGTCCGGGAGCGGTTCGTCGCCGACCTGGCCCACCAGGAGATGCCGTTCGAGCAACTGGTCGAGGAGCTGGCGCTGCCGCGCGACCCGAGCCGGACGCCGGTGTTCCAGACCTCGTTCACGCTGCTCAACTACGAGCGCGCCGAGGCCGGTCCGGCGGACGGCGGCCCGGAGGTCGGCCACCAGCCGTTCACCACCGGCTCGACCCGGTTCGACCTGGAGCTGTACCTGCGGCACACCGACGAGGGCTTGCACGGCTACTTCACCTACAGCTCCGACCTGTTCGAGCCCGGCACGATCGCCCGCCTGGCCGAGCTGTTCCAGCGCCTGCTGCGCCAGGTCGTCCGGCATCCCGAACTCCCGCTCTCCCTGCTCGACCTGACGGACCCTCAGGAACTGCGCACCACCCTGGAGGAGTGGAACGACACCGCCCTGGAGCTCGAACCCGGCACCCTGCACGGCCGCTTCGAGGCCCGGGCCGCCGCCACCCCGGACGCGCCCTGCCTGGTCGTCGACGCCACCGGCGAGCGGCTCAGCTACCGCCAACTGGACGAGCGGGCCTCGACGTTGGCCGCGCACCTGGCCGCCGCCGGGGTGGGTCCGGGCAGCGTGGTCGCGGTCTGCGCCGAGCGGTCGGCCGAGCTGGTGGCCGCCCTGCTGGGCGTGCTGAAGGCGGGCGGCGCGTACCTGCCGCTCGATCCGGACTCCCCGGCCGAGCGGCTGTCCGGCATGCTCGCCGACGCGGCCCCCCGGGCGCTGCTGGCCCAGGACGCCCTGCGCGACCGGCTGCCGGCCGAACTCCCCCGCGGCACGCGGTTGTTGTCCCTGGACGACGCCGCGCTGCGGCGACCCCCGGCCGAGCGCCGCCCGCTGCGGCCGGCCGGGCCGGACGACCCGGCGTACGTGATCTTCACCTCGGGTTCGACCGGCCGTCCCAAGGGCGTGCTCTGCTCGCACCGGGGCATCGACAACCGGCTGGACTGGATGCAGCGCGCCTACCCGATCGGTCCGGCCGACGCGGTGCTGCAGAAGACCCCGGCGGCGTTCGACGTCTCGGTGTGGGAGCTGTTCTGGCCGCTGCGCGAGGGCGCCCGCCTGGTGATGGCCCGCCCGGGCGGCCACCGCGACGGCGCGTACCTGCGCGACGCGATCCGCGAACACGCCGTCAGCACCGCGCACTTCGTGCCGTCGATGCTCGCCGTCTTCCTCGCCGAGGAGGGCGTGGAGCGCTGCACCGGCCTGCGCACCCTGGTCTGCAGCGGCGAGGAGCTGCCCGCCGACCTGGCCCGGCAGACCCTGGAGCGGCTGCCCGGCGCCGGCCTGCACAACCTGTACGGCCCGACCGAGGCGTCCGTCGACTGCACGGCCTGGACGTGCACCCCGGCGGACCTGGCGGGCGTCCGCCGCACCCCGATCGGCCGGCCGATCCAGAACATGCGGGTGTACGTGCTGGACCGGCACGGCCGACCGGTGCCCGCCGGGCTGCCCGGCGAGCTGCACATCGCCGGCCCCGGGGTCGCCCTCGGCTACCTGAACCGGCCCGAGCTGACCGCCGAGCGCTTCCGCGACGACCCGTGGGGCCCGCCCGGCTCCCGGATGTACGCCAGCGGCGACCTGGCCCGGCACCGGCCCGACGGCACCGTCGAGTACCTGGGCCGCACCGACCAGCAGGTCAAGCTGCACGGCCTGCGGATCGAGCCCGGCGAGGTCGAGGCCGCGCTGCGCGCCCTGCCGGGCGTGCGGGAGGCCGCCGTCGCGGTCCGCGAGGACCGGCCGGGCGTGCGCCGCCTGGTCGCCTGGACCGTCCCGGACGGCAGCGGCGCCGACACCGCGCCCGCCGTCCTGCGCGCGGGCCTGCGCCGCTCGCTGCCCGACTCGATGCTGCCCTCCGCGTACGTCGTCCTGGACGCGCTGCCGGTCGGCGCCACCGGCAAGCTCGACCGCCGGGCGCTGCCCTCCCCCGCCCCGACCGCCCCGGGCGCCGACCGCGTCGAACCGGCCACCGACGCCGAGCGGGTGGTCGCCGGGGTCTGGTCCGAGGTGCTCGGCGTCCCGCTGCCCGGCCGGGACGACGACTTCTTCGACCTGGGCGGCCACTCGCTGCTCGGCATCAAGGTGGTCGCCCGGCTGCGCACCGCGCTCCCGGACGCCGCCGGCCTGTCCCTGATGGACCTGTTCAAGCACCCCACCGTCCGCGCCCTGGCCGCGCTGGCCGCCACCCCCGCCGCCGACCGCGGCCCGGCCCGCGTCCTGCACGAGCTGACGCCCCGGCAGGCCGCCGAGCCGGTGCTGACCCTGCTGTGCGTCCCGTACGGCGGCGGCAGCGCGGCCGTCTACCAGCCGCTCGCCGACGCCCTGCCGCCCGGCCACGCCCTGTTCGCGCTGGCGGGCACCGGCGAGGAGATGGGCCGCTCCGAGGGCCGGGCGGCCTTCCCGGAGCTGGTGGCCGCGGCCGTCGCCGAGGTCCGCGAGCACGTCCGCGGCCCGGTCGCGGTGTACGGGCACTGCGGCGTCGGCGGGGCGCTGGCCGTCGCGCTGGCGCTCGCCCTGGAGGCGGACGGCCGGGCCGTGGAAGCGGTGTACACCGGCGCGATCTTCCCGTTCGCCCGGCCGCGCGGCCCGGTGGCGCGGCTGATGACCCGGATGGAGCGGCTGACCGGCGACCGCCGCTACCGCGACTGGCTGACCTC
The DNA here is from genome assembly GCF_053603035.1 of Kitasatospora sp. NPDC004272. Taxonomy (NCBI): domain Bacteria; kingdom Bacillati; phylum Actinomycetota; class Actinomycetes; order Kitasatosporales; family Streptomycetaceae; genus Kitasatospora; species Kitasatospora sp. NPDC004272. The sequence continues at coordinate 13,880 of NZ_JBSGET010000094.1, forward strand.
GCTGGGCCTGAGCCTGGACGACGTCGACCCGGCCACCGCCCGCCGCCTGGTGCGGGACATGCGCGCCGACAGCGAGCAGGCCGAGGAGTACTTCACCGGGCTGCTGGCCGGCGGCGTCACCCCGCTGTCGGCGCCGGTGATCTCGGTGGTCGGCGAGCGCGACGACATCACCGACTACCACGGGGAGCGCTTCCGCGAGTGGCACTTCCTCTCCGGCACCACCGCCCTGGTGGTGCTCGCCGAGGCCGGCCACTACTTCCTGAAGTACCGGGCCGCGGAGGTCTCCGCGATCCTCACCACCGTCCACCGCGAGCTGCCCGCCGACACCCCGCCCGCCCCCGCCGGCGAGCCCACCTGGCACCTGGCCGACGTCTCCCGCGCCGCCGCCGCGCCACCCGCCACCGCCGCCAGGGCGAGGGCGAAGGCGCCCGCGCCCGGCATGCCGCGCTTCCTGGCGGTCGCCGCGGGCCAGCTGGTGTCGATGGCGGGCACCGCCACCACCGAGTTCGCGCTGCCGCTGTGGCTCTACCTGAGCAGCGACTCGCTGCTCCAGCTCGCCCTGCTCTCCTCGCTCGCCCTCGTCCCGGGCCTGCTGGCCGCGCCGCTCGCGGGCACCGTCGCCGACCGCTACAGCCGCCGGGCCGTGATGCTGGCCGCCGACACCGCCGCGGGCGCCACCCAGGCCGCGATGCTGGCCCTGCTGCTCGCCGGGGCGCTGCACCGCCCGGCGGTGTACGTCCTGATGACGGTGCTGTCGGTGGCCCTGACCTTCCAGCGGATCGCCTGGTCCTCCGCCGTCCCGCAGCTCGTCCCCAAGCGCTTCCTCGGCCACGCCAACGGCCTGGTCCAGGCGGGCGGCGGCGTGGTGCAGTTCGCGGTCCCGCTGCTGGCGACGACGGCGCTGGCCACGGTCGGCCTGCGTGGCATCCTGATCGCCGACGTGTGCAGCTACGGGGTGGCGATCGCCGTCACCGCGGCCCTGCGCTTCCCCCGCACGCTGGGCTGGAGCCGCCGGGAGAGCGTCGGCGCCGAGCTGCGGGCCGGGTTCCGGCTCGCCCTCGGGACGCCGGGGCTGCGCGCGATGCTGTTCTTCTTCGCGGGGACGAACCTGCTGGTCGGGCCGCTGTTCATCTTCTTCCAGCCGCTGGTGCTGGGTTTCGGCTCGCTCTCCGACGTCGCCCGGGTCTCGCTGGCGGGCGGTTTCGGCATCGTCCTGGGCGGCACCCTGATGGCGGTGTGGGGCGGCCCGTCCCGGCACCGGATGCGCGGCGTGCTGGGCGCGTTCCTGCTGATGGCGGCGGGCTGCCTGGTCACCGGCCTGCGCCCGTCGACGGCCCTGGTCGGGGCGGGCGTGTTCGGCATGTTCCTCGGCCTGACCGTGATGAACACCGTGTACGCGACGATCGTCCAGGTGAAGGTGCCGGCCCGCTTCCACGGCCGGGCCTTCGCGGTGAACGCGCTGTTCGCCTGGTGCACGATGCCGGTCGGCTTCGTGCTGCTCGGCCCCGGCACCGCCGCGCTGCTCCAGCCCGCCCTGGAGCCCGGCGGGGCGCTCGCCCCGACCGTCGGCCACCTGATCGGCACCGGCCCGGGCCGCGGCCTCGGCCTGACGTACGTCCTGTTCGCGCTCGTCCTGATCGCCACCGGTCTGGTGCTGCGCCGCCTGCCGGTCTTCGCCCACTTCGACGAGCGGGTCCCCGACGCCCGCCCGGACGACCTGGTCGGCCTGGAGGCGCTCCACAACCGCGACTGAGGAAGGCCCCGCCAGGGGCCCGGGGAACGGCGGGTCCGGGCTGCTGCCGGCCGGACCCCACCGAAGGGCCCGTGCTGCTTCGGGCCGGGAACGGCGGATCATCCGGCCGCCGCACCTCCGGCAGCCCCGGGCTCCGGCCCGTCCCCGGCGCGGCCGCCGACGGCCTCCCGTCCGAAGGCCCGGCTCCCGCCGGAACGCCCCGCGAGGGCCCTTCAGCCGCCGATCGCCGACATCGGGCGCTCGGGCTGGTGGAACTCCGGCTGGTCGATGCCCGCGCCCGCCTTCTTGCCCCACATCGCGGCCCGCCACAGCTCGGCCAGTTCGGCGTCGCTCGCGCCGGAGCGCAGCGCGCCGCGCAGGTCGGTCTCGCCGGCCGCGAACAGGCAGTTGCGGACCTGGCCGTCGGCGGTGAGCCGGGTGCGGTCGCAGGCGCGGCAGAACGGGCGGGTGACCGAGGCGATCACGCCGACCGTCGCCGGGCCGCCGTCGACCAGCCAGCGCTCGGCCGGGGCGGCGCCGCGGGCGGCGGACGGTTCGGGGGTCAACTCGAAGCGGGTGCGCAGCAGTTCGAGGATCTCCTCGGCGGTGACCATCCGGCTCCGGTCCCAGCCGTGCTGGGCGTCCAGCGGCATCTGCTCGATGAAGCGCAGCTGGTAGCGGTGCTCGATCGCCCAGGCCAGCAGGTCGGCGGCCTCGTGGTCGTTGACGCCGCGCATCAGGACGGCGTTGAGCTTGACCGGCCGCAGCCCGGCGGCCTCGGCGGCGGCCAGGCCGTCCAGCACGTCCTGGTGGCGCTTGCGGCGGGTGAGCCGGGCGAAGGTGTCGGGGTCGAGGGTGTCGAGCGAGACGTTGACCCGGTCGACCCCGGCGTCCCGCAGGGCGGGCGCGATCCGGGCCAGGCCGATGCCGTTGGTGGTGAGCGAGATCTCCGGCCGGGGTGCGAGCCCGGCGCAGGCCGCGATGATCGCCACCAGCCCGGGACGCAGCAGCGGTTCGCCGCCGGTGAAGCGGACCTCGCGCACGCCGAGTTCGCCGACGGCGAGGGCGACGAGGCGGACGATCTCCTCGTCGGTGAGCAGTTCGGGTTTGCCGAGCCAGTCGAGGCCCTCTTCGGGCATGCAGTAGGTGCAGCGCAGGTTGCACCGGTCGGTGAGCGAGACCCGCAGGTCGACGGCCTGCCGTCCGTAGGTGTCGAGGAGCATTCCGGCGCCCGCCTTTCCTGGAAGAAGCCCGAAAGAAGCCCGCTGGCCCGGCCACCGTGCGGTGGCCGGGCCAGCTTAACTCCGCTCCCGGACACCGCCGGGGAGGTGTTCGCTCAGTGGGCGCCGAGGCCGGTGAGCGAGCGGACCTCCAGTTCGGCGTACTTCGCCGGGTCGGCCTTCTCCCGGGAGAGGTAGGTGCCGATCACGCCGGCCAGGAAGCCGACCGGGATGGAGACCAGGCCGGGGTTCTCCAGCGGGAACCAGTCGAAGGAGCTGCCGGGGATCAGTGCCTTGGCGTTGCCGGAGACCACCGGGGAGAAGACCACCAGGCCGACGGAGGTGATCAGGCCCGCGTAGGTGGAGGCGACCGCGCCGGTGGTGTTGAACCGCTTCCAGAACAGCGAGTAGAGCAGGGTGGGCAGGTTGGCGGAGGCGGCGACCGCGAAGGCCAGCGCGACCAGGGCGGCGGCGTTCAGCTTGTCGGCGAAGATCGACAGCAGGATGGCGATCGCGCCGATCGCGACGGCGGCGAACTTGGCGCTGGCGACCTCCTCCTTCTCGGTGGCCTTGCCGCGCCGGATCACGTTGGCGTAGAGGTCGTGGGCGAAGGAGGACGAGGAGGCCAGGGTGAGTCCGGCGACCACGGCCAGGATAGTGGCGAAGGCGACCGCGGAGATCACCGCGAGCAGCACCGCGCCGCCGGTGGTGCCGGCGCCGCCGCCGAGGTGTTCGGCGAGCAGCGGGGCGGCGGTGTTGCCGGACTTGTCGGCGGCCAGCGCCTTGCGGCCGACCAGGGCGGCGGCGCCGAAGCCGAGGGCGAGCGTCATCAGGTAGAAGACGCCGATGATGCCGATCGACCAGAGCACCGACTTCCGGGCGGTGCGGGCGGTGGGCACGGTGTAGAAGCGCACCAGGATGTGCGGCAGCGCGGCGGTGCCGAGCACCAGGGCGATGCCGAGGCTGAGGAAGTTGAGCTTGGTGGTGCCGTTGGTGCCGTACTTGAGGCCGGGCTGCAGGAACTTGTCGCCGCTGCCGCTGGCCTTGGCGGCGGAGCCGAGCAGTTCGGACAGGTTGAAGTGGAACTTGGCGAGCACCAGGACGGTCATCAGCCCGGCGCCGAGGATCAGCAGCACGGCCTTGATGATCTGCACCCAGGTGGTGCCCTTCATGCCGCCGATGACGACGTACAGCACCATCAGCGCGCCGACCGCGACGATCACCCAGCGCTTGGCGGCGTCGCCCTGGGCGCCGAGCAGCAGGGCGACCAGCGAGCCGGCGCCGACCATCTGGGCCAGCAGGTAGAAGATCGACACCACGATGGTGGAGATGCCCGCGGCGGTGCGGACGGGCCGCTGGCGCATCCGGAAGGCCAGCACGTCGGCCATGGTGTAGCGGCCGGAGTTGCGCAGCGGCTCGGCGACCAGCAGCAGGGCGACCAGCCAGGCGACCAGGAAGCCGATGGAGTAGAGGAAGCCGTCGTAGCCGGAGAGCGCGATGGCGCCGGTGATGCCGAGGAAGGACGCGGCGGACATGTAGTCGCCGGAGATCGCCAGTCCGTTCTGGAAGCCGGTGAAGCTGCGGCCGCCGGCGTAGAAGTCGGAGGCGTCGCGGGTGCTGCGGCCGGCCCACAGGGTGATGCCGAGGGTGGCGAGGACGAACACCCCGAACAGCGACATGATCAGGGTCCGGTGGTCGCCCGCGGAGGTGGCCAGCTGGATCATTCGGCGGCCTCCTCGGCCACGGCGGTGTGCTCGGTGGGCTGGGCGGGCAGCGTGGCGTCGGCGCGGCCGCGGATGACGGCGGCGCGCGGGTCCAGTTGCCGGTCGGCGAACCTGGCGTACCAGGCGGCGATGGCGAAGGTGCTGACGAACTGCAGGATGCCGAGCACCAGCGCGAGGTTGATGTTGCCGACGACCTTGGTGCTCATGAAGCCGGGGGCGTAGCAGCTGAGCAGGACGTACAGCAGGTACCAGAGGACGAATCCGGCCGTGACCGGGAATGCGAAGTTCCGGAAGGAGCTCCTCAGCTGCCGGAACTCCGGTGACTCCTCGATACGTTGGAACGATTCGGGGGCTGTCTCGGGCGGGGGTGCCACGCGGGGACTCCTGACGTCTTCGGTGCGACGGACGATCAGATGGACGTGAGTGACGTCACATTGAGTGCGCTGCATGCTAGATCCAGCGGCGGGCGCCGAGAAGCTTCCCCACGCGATGTGGCCGAAAACTGACCAGAACACGCCACCGGGGCGGCCGTTTTGCGGCCACCCCGGTGCAATGATCATTCAACTTGAGCCGTTCGGCGGGTAGTTGGCCACCCGCCCGGTGGACCTCAGAACGCGATCCGGACCTTCAGCGCCGTCCGCTCGTCCATCGCCCGGTAGCCCTCCGGCACCCCGTCCAGGCCCACCGTGCGGTCGAACACCGCGCCCGGGTCGATCGCCCCGGAGAGCACGTCCGGCAGCAGCTCGGGGATGTACGCCCGGGCCGGGGCGACGCCGCCGCGCAGCTGCACGTTCCGGTTGAACATCTGGCCGATGTCCACGCCCGCGCTGCCGCCGTGCGGCACGCCCACGTAGCCGACCGCGCCGCCGTCCCGGGCGATCGAGAGCGCGGTGCGCATCGACTCCTCGGTGCCGACCGCCTCCAGCACCGCGTGCGCGCCCTGCCCGCCGGTCAGCTCGCGCACCGCCTCGACCGCCGCCTCGCCGCGCTCGGGCACCACGTCGGTGGCGCCGAAGGAGCGGGCGATCGCGGTGCGGCCCGCGTGCCGGCCGAGCGCGATGATCCGGCCCGCGCCGAGCCGGTGCGCGGCCAGCACGCCGCACAGCCCGACCGCGCCGTCGCCGACCACCGCGACCGTCGCCCCGGGCCGCACGCCCGCCGAGACCGCCGCGTGGTGCCCGGTGGCCATCACGTCGGACAGCGCCAGCAGCCCGGGCAGCAGCTTCTCGTCCCCGGCCGCCTCCTTGGGCAGCTTCACCAGCGTCCCGTCCGCGAACGGCACCCGGACCGCCTCGCCCTGCCCGCCGTCCGACCCGGGGGTGCCCCAGAAGCCGCCGTGCGGGCAGGAGGTCTGCAGGCCCTCGCGGCAGTACTCGCACACGCCGTCCGACCAGACGAACGGGGCCACCACCAGGTCGCCGACCGCGAAGCCGCGCACCTCGGCGCCGGCCTCCTCGACGAAGCCCAGGAACTCGTGCCCGATCCGCTGCCCGGCCTCGCGCTTCGCGACCCCCCGGTACGCCCACAGGTCGCTGCCGCAGATGCAGGCGTTCAGCACCCGCACCACGACGTCGGTGGGCCGTTGGATCCGCGGGTCCGGCACCTCCTCGATCCGGATGTCCTGGGGGCCGTGGATCACGGTGGCGCGCATGAGGGGTGTCCTTCGTTTCTGTGGTTCAGCGCGGGTGTCCGCACCCGCGTCTCCAGTGCCAAGGCACCGCCCGCCCGCACTATTCCGGCCGGAGCCGTCCGGAGCCGCCCGCCGTTCCCCGTAAAGTGGTGCGTTATGTACGCGCCATTCCCGTCCTCGCCGCTCCCGGCACCGCGCACCGGCCCCGACGGGGGCGCCGGGCGCGGGTTCGCCGTGGTCGACGTGGAGACCACCGGTCTCGGCCGCTCCGACCGGGTCATCTCGGCGGGTGTCTACCAGCTCGACCCGGACGGCGAGGTCACCGACCACTGGTACACCCTGGTCAACCCCGAGCGGGACCCGGGACCGGTCTGGATCCACGGCCTGACCAGCGAGGTGCTGGCCGGGGCGCCGACCTTCCCGGAGGTCGCCGCCGAGTTCGCCGAGCGGCTGCGCGAGCGGGTGCTGGTCGCCCACAACGCGCTGTTCGACTGGAACATGATCTCCCGCGAGTTCTCCCGGGCCGGCCTGCGCGCCCCGGTCGAGCAGCGGCTGTGCACCATGGTGCTGGCCCGCGACCTGCGGCTGCCGCTGCCCAACGGCAAGCTCTCCTCGCTGGCCGCGCACTTCGGCGTGCACCAGCGCCAGGCCCACCACGCGCTGGACGACGCCCGGGTGCTGGCCGAGGTGTTCCGCCCCGCGCTGGAGCTGGCCCGCAGCGGCGGCGTCCCGCTGCCGCTGACCGCCTGCGTCGCGGTCAGCGACCTCGGTGAGGACGCCGGTGCCGCCGGACCGGCCTCCGCCCCGGCCCGCGGCTCCTGGAGCTCCTCCTACCGCCCCGGCCGCAAGCGCCCGGCCTGCCCGTACCCGAACCCGGGCCGCTGGGTGGACGGCTCGCCGCTGGTGCAGGGCATGCGGGTGGCGATCACCGGCGACACCGCCACCGACCGCGAGCTGCTGGAGGACCGGGCCACCGAGGCCGGCCTGCACATCGCCTCCTCGGTGAGCCGGCTCACCAGCCTGCTGGTCACCAACGAGCCCGGCTCCTGGAGCGGCAAGGCCCGCAAGGCCCGCGAGCTGGGCACCCCGGTGGTCGGCGAGGACGCCTTCCTGCAGCTGTTGCGCGAGGTCGCGCCGCACCCCGGTGCCTGACGCGCCGGTAAGGAGGGTTAGCGTGCCGGGTGTGTACCGATTCCTGCTGTCCGTGCGCTGGGCGGTCATCGTCCTGGTGGCCGCGGTGCTGGTCCCCGCCATGATCAAGCTGGGCTTCTGGCAGTACCACCGGCACGAGGCCCGGGTGGCCCGCAACGACCTGGTGGCGCGGAACCTGGGCAGCACCCCGGTCGCCTTCGACTCGCTCTCCTCCCCCGGCTGGTCCGTCCCGTCCGGCGAGGTGTGGCGCACCGTGACCGCCACCGGCAGCTACGACACCGGGCGCGAGGTGGTGATCCGCGGCCGCACCGAGCCCGGCGGCTCCACCATCGGCTACTTCGTGGTCACCCCGCTGGTGCTCGCCGACGGCAAGGGCTCGGTCCTGGTCAACCGCGGCTGGGTGGAGTCCGCCGCGGACGCCGCCAGCATCCCCGACGTCCCCGCCCCGCCGTCCGGCGAGGTCACCGTCACCGGGCGGCTGCGCGCAGACGAGACGTACGCCTCGCTGGGCGTGAAGAACCGCGGCGGCCTGCCGGACCGGATGTTCAAGGTGATCAACACCGCCGAGCAGGCGAAGTACGCGGGCACCGCCGTGCTCGGCGGCTACCTGGAGCTCGCCTCCTCCCGGCCCGCCGCCGGCCCCTCCCCCGAGCCGCTCGCCGAGCCCGGCCACTCCGACATCGGCCCGCACATGGCGTACGCCGTCCAGTGGTGGCTGTTCACCGCGCTGATCCCGGTCGGCCTGGTGGTGCTGGCCCGCCGCGAGGCCAAGCAGGGCACCGCGGAGCGGGCGCCGGGCGCGGCGGAGCCGGTCGGCGCCGCCGGCTGAGCGGCGGCGGGTCCGCTCAGTCGGGCCCCATCGGCTGCTCGGCCCAGATGGTCTTGCCGCCCCGGGTGTAGCGGCTGCCCCAGCGCTCGGTCAGCTGGGCGACCAGGTAGAGGCCGCGGCCGCCCTCGTCGGTGAGCCGGGCCCGGCGCATCCGCGGCTGGGTGGAGCTGGGGTCGGAGACCTCGCAGGTCAGCACCGAGGAGCGGATCAGCCGCACCACCACCGGGCCGCCCGCGTACCGGATCGCGTTGGTGACCAGTTCGCTGAGCACCAGCTCGGTGGTGAACACCAGCTCGTCCAGCCCCCACCCCTCCAGCGTCCGGGTGGCGGCCTCGCGCACCCCGGCGACGGCGGACGGGTCGGCGTCGATGGTCCAGACGGCGGTGTCCGACGGCGGCACCGGGTGCAGCCGGGCCAGCAGCAGCGTCACGTCGTCGCTCAGCCCCGCGGTGGACATCTCCGCGACGATCGACCGGCCGGCCGCCGCCAGGTCCCCGCCGAGGTCGGCCTCGCCGAGCCGGGCGGCCAGCTGGTCCATGCCCTCGTCGAGGTCGCCGCCGTTGCCGCCCTCGATCAGCCCGTCGGTGTACAGCGCCAGCACGCTGCCCGCGCGCAGCGCGCACTCGACGGTCTCGAACGGCAGCCCGCCGACGCCGAGCGGCGGCCCGGGGTTGACCGGCAGGTACTCGACCCGGCCGTCGGGGTGCACCAGCGCGGGCGGCGGGTGCCCGGCGCTGGCGGCCTGGCAGATCCCGGAGACCGGGTCGTAGACGGCGTACACGCAGGTCGCCCCGGAGGGGTCGGCGACGCCGCGCTCGCGCTCCTCCTCGCTGCCCTCGACGACCAGCTGGGAGACCAGGTCGTCCAGGTGCACCAGCAGCTCGTCGGGTTCCAGGTCGAGGTCGGCGAGGGTGCGCACGGCGGTGCGCAGCCGGCCCATGGTGGCGCTGGCCTGCAGGCCGTGGCCGACCACGTCCCCGGCGACCAGGGCGACCCGGGCGCCGGAGAGCGGGATGACGTCGAACCAGTCGCCGCCGACGCCGGTGGCGGTGTCGGTGGGCCGGTAGACGCTGGCGGTGGTGGCGGCGGGCACCGCGGTCTCGGCGGGCGGCAGCAGCGAGCGCTGCAGGCCGACGGCGGCCCGGTGCTCGCGGGTGTAGCGGCGGGCGTTGTCCAGGGCGAGCGCGGCCCGGGCGGCGATCTCCCGGAGCAGTTCGAGGTCCTCGGCCTCGTACGGGCCCTCGTCCTCGCCGCGGCGGACGGTGACCCGGCCGAGCGGGCCGCTGCGGGCGTGCAGCGGGGCGCTCATCGAGAGCGGTCCGGCGGTGGCGGCGGGGGTGCGGGCGAGCCGTTCGCGGCCGAGCGGTCCGAGCGGGCGGCTGTCGGGTCCGGGCGGCCCGGCGGTGGCGGTGCGGCGGACGGCCAGCAGTCCGTCGGCGCCGGGCACCGGTTCGTCGCCGGTGAAGACGGCCTCGGCGATGTCCACCTCGGCCCGGTCGCCGAGGCCGGGCACCAGGACGCCGGCCAGGTCCTCGGCGGTGCCGGCCACCGAGAGCGAGCCGCCGACGGCGGCGGTGGCCCGGTGCAGCACGTCGGCCCGCCGCCGGTAGCGGTGCAGTTCGGTGACGTCGCCGAACAGCGCGGCCACCCCGATCAGCGTCCCGTCGGGGGCCTGCAGCCGGAACGCCTGGATCTCCATCACCACGGCCGGCCCGGGGTCGTCCAGGGTGCGGATCGGCAGTTCGGCGCGGACCACCGGCTCGCCGGTGGCCAGCACGCCGCGCAGGACCGCCTCGGCGGCCCGCGCGTCCTGCGGGTGCAGGAAGTCGCCGAGCCGGTGCCCGGCCAGGTGGGCGGGCAGGCCGGTGTAGGGCAGCAGGTGGGTGTTGGTGCGCAGCAGCCGCAGGTCGGCGTCGAAGAAGGCCAGGCCGATCCGGTCCTGCAGGAACAGCTCCCGGGTGAACGCCTCGTCCTGCTGGCGGCGGGCGACGGTGTCGGCGGGGGTGGCCAGCACCAGGGCGCGGACCTCGTCGTGCTCGCCCGCCAGCGGGAGCACCTGGTAGGCGACCTCCAGCGGGGCGCCGCCGCCGGTGCGCAGCCGGACCTCGCCGGTCCGCCTGCCGAGCGCGCCGGCGTCGGCCGGGCCGTCGGCCAGCAGTTCGCGGACCGGACGGCCGGTGACCTGGGCGGCGGGCAGGCCGAGCAACTGCTCGGCGGCGGCCGTCCAGCCGACGACGCGTCCGTCGCCGTCGACCAGGGCCGCCGCGACGCCGTCGATGTTCGGCAACCGCCGACTGTCCATGCGCTGCACCTCGGGTGGGTGATCCGGTCCCCCCATCTTCGGACGGTTCCCGGTCCGGCGCCATTGACGCCCGGTCCCGCACCCGGTCGGTGCACGCCCATTGACGCCCCGTATTGGTCTAGTCCAAATTGGCCGTGCACATGCCCCGCACCGCTCTTTCCCCCGCATCGGAGCGAACCTTCATGACGCACCGCACCCACCGCGGCGCCACGGCGGCCGCCGTCCTGGCCCTGGGCTCCGCCGTCCTCGCCCTGCTGCCCGCCCAGGCGGGCGCGGCCACCGAACTCCTCGGCAACGGCGGCTTCGAGTCCGCCGCGCTCTCCCCCTGGAGCTGCGCCGGCACCGCCGCCACCACCACCTCGGCCCCGCACTCCGGCGGCGCCGCGCTCTCCGCCGCCCCCGGCGCGGGCGACCTCGCGCCGTGCAGCCAGAGCGTCACCGTCCAGCCGAACACCGGCTACGCGCTGAGCGCCTGGGTGAAGGGCTCGTACGTCACCCTCGCCGCCTCCGGCACCGGCGTGTCCACCTCCACCTGGGCGAACGCCACCGGCTGGACCCAGCTCACCCGCACCTTCACCACCGGCCCGGGCACCACCCGGGTCACCGTCACGCTGAGCGGCTGGTACGGCAGCCCCTACCAGGCCGACGACGTCTCGCTGACCGCCATCGGCGCCGTCCCGTCCACCCCGCCCTCCTCCTCCGCCCCGGCCACGCCCTCCCCGTCCGCCACCGCCTCCGCGTCGCCGTCCGCCCCCACCCCGACCCCGTCCCCGTCCGGCTCCGCGTCCCCGTCCGGGGACACCGTGCGGGTCGGCACCGCCAAGGAGCTCCAGGCCGCGCTGAGCGCCGCCGTCCCCGGCCGCACCATCCAGCTCGCCGACGGCACCTACACCGGCAACTTCAAGATCACCACGCCGGGCACGGCCGCCGCCCGGATCACCCTGACCGGCTCGCCGAACGCCGTCCTCACCACCTCCACCGGCGGCGGCTACGGCCTCTCGCTGGCCAACGCCCCCTACTGGACCGTCCGGGGCATCACCGTCACCAACGCCCAGAAGGGCATCATGGTCGACTCCTCGGACTACGTGGTGCTCGACGGCGTGACGGTCCACCACACCACCATGGAGGGCGTGCACTTCCGCAACTCCTCCAGCCACGGCGTGCTGCGCAACTCGACCGTCCACGACACCGGCACCGCCCACGACGGCAAGGGCGAGGGCGTCTACGTCGGCACCGCCAACACGCTCACCGACAAGAGCGACTACGTGCAGATCGTCGGCAACACCATCGGCCCCGGCATCGGCGGCGAGAACATCGACCTCAAGGAGGGCACCACCGGCGGCCTGGTCTCCGGCAACCGCTTCGACGGCAACGGGCTGACGAACGTCAACTACGACGACTCCTGGGTCGACGTGAAGGGCAACGACTACGTCATCGAGAACAACACCGGCGTGCGCACCATGAACGACGGCTACCAGACCCACACCCAGCAGCCCGGCTGGGGCTGCCGCACCGTCTTCCGCGGCAACGCCTCCGACCTGACCGGCGCGAACGGCACCAACGCCGCCAAGTACGCGATCGACGTCACCAACTACTCCGCCGACTGCCCGACCACCGTCACCGCCGACAACACCGTCACCGGCGGCACCGCCCTGGTCAACCCGGGCGTCCCGGTGGGCTGACCCGCCGTCCGGGATCCGTGCCGACCGGCGAGAATGGTCGGCATGGATCTCGGACTCAAGGACAGGGTGTACGTGGTCACCGGTGCGACCCGGGGACTCGGCCACGCCACCGCCCAGCAGCTCGTCGCCGAAGGCGCCAAGGTGGTCGTCACCGGCCGCACCGGAGCGGCCGCCACCGCCGCCGCGGCCGCCCTCGGCGAGAACGCCCACGGCGTCGGCGCGGACAACGCCGACCCGGCCACCCCGCAACGCCTGATCGACGCCGCCCGGAGTCGCTTCGGCGGCTTCGACGGCATCCTGATCAGCGTCGGCGGCCCCGCCGCGGGGCCGGTCGCCACCGCCACCGACGAAGCCTGGCGCAGCGCGTTCGACTCCGTCTTCCTCGGCGCCCTGCGGCTGGCCCGCACCGCCGCCGAGCAGCTCGCCGACGGGGGCGTCATCGCCTTCGTGCTGTCCACCTCGGTCCGCCAGCCCATCGGCGGCCTCGGCATCTCCAACGGCCTGCGCCCCGGCCTCGCGATGGCCGCCAAGACCCTCGCCGACGAACTCGGCCCGCGCGGCATCCGCGTCCTGGGCCTGCTCCCCGGCCGGATCGACACCGACCGCGTCCGCGAACTCGACTCCCTCGCCGCCGACCCCGCCACCGCCCGCGAGACGGCCGCCGCCGGCATCCCGCTGCGCCGCTACGGCACCCCCGAGGAGTTCGGCCGCGCCGCCGCCTTCCTGCTCTCCCCCGCCGCCTCCTACCTCACCGGCCTGATGCTCCCCGTCGACGGCGGTGCGATCCGCAGCCTGTGACGCCGGTCCGCAGCCAGGGGCGCGGGGAACTGCGCGGCCGACCGGGCACGCACCGCCGGATCGCGAAGCAGGACGAGAGCTTGCACCATCCCGCGATCCCGCTGACGTGCCGCTCCCGCCGCGCGCAGTTCCCCGCGCCCCGGCCTTCGCCCCGCCTCCCCGGCTACTGGACCCGCGGAGCCTTCTTGCGGGACCGCTCCCGGCGGGGCTTCGCGCCGCGCAGGCGCAGTTGGGCGGGCAGCACCGCCAGGCCCAGTGAGCGGCGGGCGTGCTCGACCGGCCCGGCCCGGTAGGCGGTGACCAGGGCGCCGGTGTCGGCGCCGGGGGCGAGTCGCAGGGCGGTGTGCACCTCGGGGCGGCGGGCCGCGCCGGTGACCTTGACGGTGACCCGTTCGACGTCCGGCAGGGCGACGGTCTCGGCCTCGATCGCCTCCTCGACGGCCCGGCTGCGCACGTGCAGGGCGAAGTGCGGTTCGCCGGACGCCGCGGGCGAGGGCAGGTCGACGCCGGCCGGGCCGCCCCGGTGCAGCTGGGAGAACAGCCACCACAGGCAGCCGAGGACCACCAGCGCGGGGACGGCGATCGCCACCGGCCACCACCAGTCGCGGTCGGTCCAGCGGGTGCGGCTGGCCTCGCTGAGCACGGGCTGGTCGGGCGAGGTGAGCGGCCACCAGTCGGGCGGGGTGATCCCGAGGTGCCGGTAGGCGTCGAGTCCGCCGAGCAGCACCAGTGCCCCGCCCGCCAGCAGGCCCAGTCCGACCACGGCCAGCAGGGTGCGGTTGACGGCGCGTCGGCTCATCGGGGCGGCTCCAACTCGGCGAGTTCCCGGCGGTGGTGGCGTTCGTGGACGGGTTTGGTGCGGACGTCCAGCCGGTGCGGTGCGGCCAGCGGGATCCGGGCGAGTTCGGCGCGCAGCTCGCGTTCCGCGCCGGCCGGGTCGGCGCTGCCGGTCAGGGTGACCCGGGTGCGCCGCCGGCCCACCTTCACCTGCCAGGAGTGCACGTCGCCGCGCTGCTGGGCGCGCCGGGCGATCAGCGCGGCGACCGCCCTGCGGTGGATCGCGGCGCCGCGCGGCTCCAGTGCGAGCCAGCCGCGCAGGCCGCGGGCGAAGGCCAGCCGGAGCAGCAGCAGCCCGAGCACGACCGCGCCGCCGGCGATGCCGAGCACCCACGGGTCGTCCAGGTGGCGGGTCGCCAACTGCTCCGACAGTTCGCGCCGCCACGGCCTGGCCCGTCCGCCCGCGCGCACCGCGATCACGTCGTACAGCAGCGTCCCGGCGGCCACCAGCAGCACGGCCACCACCAGCGCGGTCGGCACCGCGCGCTGCGAGCGCAGCCACCGCCCGGCCCGCCGCCGCCTGGCCTCCAGCCCGCTCGCCCCGCTCCCGTGCGCGCGCACCGGCTCGGGTGCGGCCGCCGGCTGCGGCCCCGACTCGGTCATGCGGCGGCCGCCGGGTGCAGGCGGTCCACGATCACGTCCGCTCCGGTCACCGGGGTGCCGGTCAGTTCGGTGACGGTGCGGCAGGCGGCGTCCCGGGCCGTGCGGGCCAGCGTGCCGACGTCGGACGGGAAGGGCAGTTCCAGGTGCAGCGTCAGCCGGACCCGGCCGTGCGAGAGGAGCGCGGAGACCTTCGGGTAGGGGCCCGGGCCGGGCCGGTCCTGCCAGGCCGGCGCGAGCGCGTCGGCGGCGGCGCGGGCCGCGATCCGCCGGTAGACCCGGTCCGCGACCCGCTCGCCGCCGCGCTGCGCGACCACCCCCGGGTGGGCCATCAGCGCCGCCGGTCCCGGCCGCGCAGCAGGTCGCCGAGGTCACCGAGTTCGATGTCCCCCTCGATCAGCCGCCCGACCACGAAACCCACCGCCCCGAGCACCGCCACCAGCAGGAACGCGGCGAAACCGCCGAAGTATCCGGCGAAGCCGAGGGCCATGCCCGCGAGCAGGCCCACCACCGCCAGGTTCATCCACTGCTCCTTCGCGTTCCTGCTCGGCACACGGGACGGTCAAGACTCACTGCACGCGGGGACGCTTGCCGGAGGACGGGGAGTCGTCCTCGTCCTCGTCCTCGTCGGGGTCGTCGGGCAGGTGGACGTCGTTCACGGCGATGTTCACCTCGACCACCTCCAGGCCGGTCATCCGCTCGACCGCCTCGATGATGTTCGCCCGGACCTCGGCGGCCAGCTTGGGGATCACCACCCCGTACTCGACCACCAGCGCGATGTCGATGGCGGCCTGCTTCTCGCCGACCTCCGCCTTGATCCCGCGCCCGACGCCGGACTTCGAGCTCGAACCCGGCACCCGGTCCCGCATCGCTCCGAACGTCCGGGAGAAGCCCGATCCGAGCGCGTGGATCCCGGACACCTCCCGGGCCGCCATGCCGGCGATCTTCTCCACCACCCCGACGGCGAGGGCGGTCCGGCCGCGCTCACCGCTCGGCCGGGCTTCCGTCGTGCTCTTCTGCAGGTCAGCGGGAGTGGGGGCGTGGGGCTGCGTCATCTCGGGTCTCCTGACGTTCGAAACCAGCTATATCGCAAATCACCCCAACCCTGACATCACGCCACGCCCGGCGCACCACAAGTGCGTACAACCGGGGCCCCGTCCCGCCGTCAGAGGCCGGCGAGGTCCCGGAGGCGGCGGGCCTGGGCTTCGCGCTCGGCGGCGCGCTGCCGGTCGTAGTCGCGGTCGGTGGCGCCGCGCAGCAGGGCCTTGGTCTCGGTCACGGCGCTGCGCGGGGCGGCCAGCAGGGCGGCGGCCAGGTCGGCGGCGGCGGCGTCGAGGTCGGCGGCGGGGACGGCGAGGTTGGCGAGGCCGGTGGCGACGGCCTCCTCGGCGCCGACCCGGCGGCCGGTGGCGCAGATCTCCAGGGCCCGGGCGTAGCCGACGAGTTCGGTGAGCGGCTTGGTGCCGGCGAGGTCGGGGACCAGGCCGAGGGAAGTCTCCTTCATGGCGAACTGGACGTCCTCGGCGACGACCCGCAGGTCGCAGGCGAGGGCGAGCTGGAAGCCGGCGCCGACCGCGTGGCCCTGGACGGCGGCGATGGTGACCAGGTCGTTGCGGCGCCACCAGGTGAAGGCGTCCTGGTAGGAGGCGATGGCGGCGTCGAGTTCGGCGTCGGTCGAGGCGGCGAGCTGCAGGAAACCGGTCTCGCCGGGGATGCCCCCGGGGGTGAACATGGCGCGGTCGAGGCCGGCCGAGAAGGAGCTGCCCTCGCCGCGGAGCAGGACGACCCGGACGCTGCCGGGCAGGGCCCGGCCGACCGCGGCGAGGGCGCGCCACATCGCGGGGGTCTGGGCGTTGCGGCGGGTGGGGTCACAGAGGGTGACGGTGGCGAGTTCGCCGTCCAGGTCGAGGCGGACGCCGGCCTTCTCCCACGCGGTGCGGTCGGCGTCGGGAACGTCGGTGGTCATGGCGGGGCTACCTTCCAGCGGCAGGGCGTGGGCACCCGTCGACCCCGACGGGCTACTGGAGGGTAACAAAGCCCCCGGCGCACGTACAGCAGGTGCGACGGGGGCCGGGAACGGCGGACGGCGGCTCGGGAGACCCGGCCGCCGGTCCGTGGTGGAGCGTCGTGCGTGGTGAGCAGCGCGTCAACGGGGCGCGGGCGGACGGGGCTGCTCCGGTGTCGTCCGCCCGGACTGACGGACCGTCAGGAACCGGTGGCGGCAGTGGCCTTGCCCTTGCCGCGGGTGGCGCCGCCACGGCCCCGGAGGTTGACCCCGGACTCGCTGAGCATCCGGTGGACGAAGCCGTAGGAGCGGCCCGTCTCCTCCGCGAGGGCGCGAATGCTCGCCCCGGAGTCGTACTTCTTCTTGAGATCGGCCGCGAGCTTCTCACGCGCGGCACCTGTTACCCGGCTGCCCTTTTTCAGAGTCTCGGCCACCCGTGCCTCCTCGTAGAGGTGATCGGTCAGATTCCCATGATCACCCATTGCCCCGTTCCTGGCCACCCATTCGACAAGGTCCGTCGCGGGAAAGCGGGGGTGAGTGGTGGTGCGCGCTCCGCACCAGGGCGCTCACGGAGGGTGCGCACGCCCCTCCGCAATTCGCTCCGGTGAGCGAATCCGCTGATCAGCACGGACCGTCAGCGGGCAAACCGCGCACGGCCGGACGGGAGACGGGAACGCCCGTCCCGGCGGCCCGGGCGTCGACGCGGGACGAGTTTCCCTCGTACCGGAAACGGACCCCGCGTCTACGCGCGAGGTCCGTGCGGTGGCCCGGAGCGGGCCGGTGGGCGGCCGGGCGGGGTCAGGCGAGCGAGACCAGGTCGTGGTAGGCGGGGCTCCACAGGTCCTCGACGCCGTCGGGCAGCAGGATGATCCGCTCCGGCTGGAGCGCCTCCACCGCGCCCTCGTCGTGGGTGACCAGGACCACCGCGCCGGTGAAGGTGCGC
Source organism: Kitasatospora sp. NPDC004272 (assembly GCF_053603035.1). NCBI lineage: Bacteria > Bacillati > Actinomycetota > Actinomycetes > Kitasatosporales > Streptomycetaceae > Kitasatospora > Kitasatospora sp. NPDC004272. Next base: position 31,334 of record NZ_JBSGET010000094.1, read on the forward strand.
AGCGCGCCGAGGATCTCCTCGCGGCTGGCCGGGTCGAGGTTGTTGGTGGGCTCGTCGAGCAGCAGCACGTTGGCGCTGGAGACCACCAGCGAGGCCAGCGCGAGCCGGGTCTTCTCGCCGCCGGAGAGCACCCCGGCCGGCTTGTCCACGTCGTCGCCGGAGAACAGGAAGGAGCCGAGGATCTTGCGGATCTGCACCAGGTCGGTGTCCGGCGCGGAGGAGCGCATGTTCTCCAGCACGCTGCGCTCGGGGTCGAGCGTCTCGTGCTCCTGCGCGTAGTAGCCGATCTTCAGGCCGTGGCCGGGGATCACCTCGCCGGTGTCCGGCTGCTCCACGCCCGCCAGCATCCGCAGCAGGGTGGTCTTGCCCGCGCCGTTGAGGCCGAGGATGACGACCCGGGAGCCGCGGTCGATCGCCAGGCCCACGTCGGTGAAGATCTCCAGCGAGCCGTAGGACTTCGACAGGCCCTCGGCCGTGAGCGGGGTCTTGCCGCACGGGGCCGGGTCCGGGAAGCGCAGCTTGGCGACCTTGTCGGAGACCCGGACCTGCTCCAGCCCGGAGAGCAGCTTCTCGGCGCGGCGGGCCATGTTCTGCGCGGCGACCGTCTTGGTGGCCTTGGCGCGCATCTTGTCGGCCTGCGAGTTGAGCGTCGCGGCCTTCTTCTCGGCGTTGGCGCGCTCGCGCTTGCGGCGCTTCTCGTCGTCCTCGCGCTGCTGCTGGTACTGCTTCCAGCCCATGTTGTAGATGTCGATCGCGGAGCGGTTGGCGTCCAGGTAGAAGACCTTGTTGACGACCGTCTCGACCAGGTCGACGTCGTGCGAGATGACGATGAAGCCGCCCTTGTAGGTCTTCAGGAAGTCCCGCAGCCAGGCGATCGAGTCCGCGTCGAGGTGGTTGGTGGGCTCGTCGAGCAGCAGGATGTCGGCGTCCGAGAACAGGATCCGGGCCAGCTCGACCCGGCGGCGCTGGCCGCCGGAGAGGGTGTGCAGCTCCTGGCCGAGGATCCGGTCGGGCAGGCCGAGGGCGGCGGCGATGGTGGCGGCCTCGGCCTCGGCGGCGTAGCCGCCCTTGGTGAGGAACTCGGTCTCCAGCCGGGCGTACTTCTTCATCGCGTTGTCCCGGGTGGCGCCCTTGCCGTTCGCCATCCGCTCCTCGTTCTCGCGCATCTTCTTCAGCACGGTGTCGAGGCCGCGGGCGGACAGGATGCGGTCCCGGGCGAGCACGTCGAGGTCGCCGGTGCGCGGGTCCTGCGGGAGGTAGCCGACCTCGCCGGAGGTGGTGACCGTGCCGCCGGCCGGGAGGCCCTCGCCGGCCAGCACCTTGGTCAGCGTGGTCTTGCCCGCGCCGTTGCGGCCGACCAGGCCGATCCGGTCGCCCGGGGCGATCCGGAAGCTGGCGGACTCGATCAGGATGCGGGCACCGGCACGAAGCTCCAGGGCGTTCGCGGAAATCATGGCTGGGGTCTCTCCTCGACGTGGGTATGGCACTCAGCCATTGGGTCCAAGTCTACGGGAGGGCGGGAAAGCCTTTTCGCGGCGCCGGACCCGGCGGCCCGCCCCGCCCGGGGCCGGGCCCGGACGGCGGCGGACGCC
>NZ_JBSGET010000095.1:0-32097 GCF_053603035.1 Kitasatospora sp. NPDC004272
ACCACTTTTTCGACGCCGGCGGGGCGGTTAGCGCTACCCTGGGAGGGTGGGCACCGGGACGAGTGTATCAGGCCGGCCTGCTGGTGGCCGGCGCCGGCTCGGCCTCGGCCGCGGCCAACGCCGGGCCGGGCTTCCCGGCCCACTACGCGGCGCCGTACCTGGAGACCTGGAACTCGCCGAACACCCTGGCGGACGCCCGCAACAGCGGCGGGCTGAAGTACGTCACCCTCGCCTTCGTGATCAGCGACGGCAGCTGCAACGCCACGTTCAACGGTAACACCTCGATCACGGACGCCGGTTGGACCAGCGCGATCAACGCGCACCGGGCGGCCGGCGGCGACGTGATCGCCAGCTTCGGCGGCGCCTCCGGCACCGAGCTGGGCCAGGCGTGCACCAGCGTCTCGACGCTCCAGGCCCAGTACAAGCGGGTGGTGGACGCGCTCAACCTGACCAGGATCGACCTGGACATCGAGGGCGGCGCGCTGAACGACACCGCCGCCAACGACCGCCGCAACCAGGCGCTGGCCCAGCTCCAGCAGGCCCAGGCGGCCGCGGGCAAGCGGCTGGACGTCAACTACACGCTGCCGGTCAGCCCTTCGGGGCTCGAATCCAACTCGATCAGCCTGCTGAACAACGCCAAGAGCCGCGGCCTGACCGTCAACGCCGTCAACATCATGACGATGGACTACGGCTCGCCGATGGACATGGGCCAGGCCGCGATCAGCGCCGCCAACGGCCTGCACACCCAGCTGGGCCAGATCTGGACCTCCAAGACCTCCGACCAGCTGTGGGCGATGGAGGGCAACACCCCGATGATCGGGGTCAACGACACCACCTCCGAGGTGTTCTCCACCGCCAACGCGCAGACTCTGGAGTCCTTCGCCGCGTCCAAGGGCATCCAGCTGCTCGCCTTCTGGGCGGTCGGCCGCGACAAGGCCTGCGCCAGTACCGGCACGCTGTCCGACAGTTGCAGCGGCACCCCGCAGTCGGCGTACCAGTTCTCCAAGACCTTCAACGCGATCACCGGCGGCGGCAGCACCACCCCGCCGCCGAGCGGCCGCACCGGGCAGGTCACCGGCTACGGCGGCAAGTGCGTGGACGTGGCGGCCGCCAGTTCCGCCAACGGCACCGCCGTGCAGCTCTACGACTGCAACGGCACCGCCGCCCAGCAGTGGACGGTGGGCACCGACGGCACGATCCGGGCGCTGGGCAAGTGCCTGGACCTGACCTCGGGCGGCACCGCCAACGGCACCCAGGCCCAGCTGTACGACTGCAACGGCACCGCCGCCCAGCAGTGGCAGGCGCAGTCGAACAAGACCCTGGTGAACCCGGCCTCCGGTCGCTGCCTGGACGCCACCGGCCCGTCCTCGGCGAACGGCACCCGGCTGCAGATCTGGGACTGCTTCGCCGGTGCCAACCAGCAGTGGAACCTGCCCGCCTGACCGCCCGTCGGTCCTCGACCTGAGAAAGGAGCCCCCGATGCGCAGCAGTAGAAGAAGGATCCTCCCGCTGACCGCCACGGCCGGCCTGCTCGCCTCCTCCGCGGCGCTGCTCGCCCCCGCCCCGTCCGCGCTGGCCGCCGTCCCGACCGGGGCGACCACCCTGGTGGCGCAGAACTCCGGCAAGTGCGTGGACGCCGCCGCGGCCGCCACCGCCAACGGCACCGCCGTCCAGCAGTACGCGTGCAATGGCACCACCGCCCAGCAGTGGCAGCTGCAGGACCTCGGCAACGGGTACGTCCGGATCAACAACCAGAACGACACGTCGAAGGCGTTGGACGTCGTCGACGTCTCCACCGCCGACGCGGCCAAGGTCCAGCTGTGGACGTACGGCGGCGGCCTGAACCAGCAGTGGCAGGCGGTCGCCGAGGCGGGCGGCGCCTACCACTTCGTCAACCGCAACAGCGGCAAGTGCCTGGACGTGCCGAGCGCCTCCACCGCGGACGCGGTGCAGCTGCAGCAGTACGCCTGCAACGGCACCGCCGCGCAGTCCTTCACCTTCGGGAGCACCGTCACGAACCCGCCCGGCACGCCCGACTTCGGGCCGAACGTGACCGTCTTCGACCCGTCGACGCCCACCGCGACCATCCAGGCCAAGCTGAACGCGGTCTTCTCGCAGCAGGAGTCCAACCAGTTCGGCACCCAGCGCCAGGCCCTGCTGTTCAAGCCGGGCAGCTACGGCGTGGACGCCAACGTCGGTTTCTACACCCAGGTGGCGGGCCTCGGCCTGTCCCCCGACGACGTCACGATCAATGGCGCGGTGCACGCCGAGGCCGACTGGTTCCAGGGCAACGCGACGCAGAACTTCTGGCGCTCCGCCGAGAACCTGTCGGTCAACCCGACCGGCGGCACCGACCGCTGGGCGGTCTCCCAGGCCGCGCCCTACCGCCGGATGCACGTGCGCGGCAACCTGCAGCTGGACGACGGCGGCTGGTCCTCGGGCGGCTTCATCGCCGACTCGAAGATCGACGGCCAGCTCCGCTCCGGCTCCCAGCAGCAGTGGCTGTCGCGCAACTCGCAGTGGGGCAGCTGGACCGGCTCCAACTGGAACATGGTGTTCGTCGGCGACGTCAACGCGCCCGCCAACTCCTTCCCCAACCCGCCCTACACCACCGTGAACCAGACCCCGGTGGTGCGCGAGAAGCCCTTCCTGTACGTCGACGCGGCCGGCGCCTACAAGGTGTTCGTCCCGGCGCTGCGCTCCAACACCTCCGGCACCACCTGGGCGGGCGGCGCGCAGCAGGGCAGTTCGCTGCCGATCGACCAGTTCTTCATCGTGAAGCCGGGCGCGACCGCGGCCGACGTCAACGCGGCGCTGGCCCAGGGCAAGAACCTGCTGTTCACCCCGGGCGTCTACCACCTGAACCAGACCCTGAACGTCAACCGCGCCGACACCGTGGTGCTCGGCCTGGGCCTGGCCACCCTCGTCCCGGACAACGGCATCACCGCGGTGAACGTGGCGGACGTGGACGGCGTCAAGCTGGCCGGCCTGCTGATCGACGCCGGGACGACCAACTCCCCGGTGCTGATGCAGATCGGCGCGGCGGGCTCCTCCGCCGACCACTCGGCCGACCCGACCTCGCTGCACGACGTGTTCTTCCGGATCGGCGGCGCGGGCGTCGGCAAGGCCACCCAGTCGCTGGTGGTCAACTCCAACAACGTGATCGGCGACCACATGTGGCTGTGGCGGGCGGACCACGGCAGCGGAGTCGGCTGGACCAGCAACACCGCCGCCAACGGGCTGGTCGTCAACGGCAACGACGTCACCATGTACGGCCTGTTCGTCGAGCACTACCAGCAGACCCAGGTGATCTGGAACGGCAACAACGGCCGCACGTACTTCTTCCAGAACGAGCTGCCGTACGACCCGCCGAACCAGGCCGCCTGGATGAACGGCTCGACCCGCGGCTACCCGGCCTACAAGGTCGCCGACTCGGTGACCGGCCACGAGGCCTGGGGCCTGGGCTCCTACGCCTACTTCAACGTCAACCCGGCCGTGGTCGAGGAGCACTCCTTCGAGGTCCCGAACCGCTCCGGCGTCCGCTTCCACGACATGGTGACCGTGTCGCTCGGCGGCACCGGCACCATCGCCCACGTCATCAACTCGACCGGCGGACCGTCCAACTCCAGCACCAACGTGGCCAACCTGGTCGCGTACCCGTAGGACCCCGGTAGGCCCGGCCCCCACCGGAAAGCGGCCGCCCCCTCCGTGCGGGAGGGGGCGGTCGTGCGTTCAGCTCCCGGTCGGGGCGAGCCGCTTGGGCAGTCCGGCCAGGGCGAGCAGCGCGCCGAGGGCGCACAGCACGGCGGTGGTGAGGGCCGCGGTGTGCACGCCGTTCAGGAAGGCGTGGTGGGCGCCCTCGGTGACGGCGGCGCGCAGGTCGGCGGGCATGGTGCCGCTGACGGGGGCGACGCCCATCGCCACCGCGTCCTCGGCGGTGGCCAACTGCCCGGCGGTGTCGGCGGGGACGCCCGCGGCGGTGAGCGCGCCGGGCAGGGTGGAGCCGACCCGGCTGCCGATCAGCGAGACCAGGACGGAGGTGCCGAGCGCGCCGCCGACCTGCAGCGCGGTGGACTGCAGTCCGCTGGCCACCCCGCCGTCGCGCACCGGGGCGCTGCCGACGATGGCGTCCGAGGAGGCCGCCATCACCATGCCGACGCCGAGGCCGGTCAGCACGAACGGCGGCCACATCGCCGCGTACGGGGAGTGCGCGTCCCAGCTCAGCAGCCAGAGCGCGGCGACGGCCTCCAGCACCATGCCGAGCGGCATGGTGAAGCGGGGGCCGAGGCGTCCGGTCAGCGCGGCGCCGAGCGGGGCGGCGACCACCGAGGCCAGGCTGAGCGGCAGGGTCCGCACGCCCGCCTGGACGGGGGTCAGGCCGCGGACGTTCTGCAGGTACAGCATCAGGAAGAAGATCACGCCGAGCAGCATGAAGAAGTTGACCGCGGTGACCACCGTGCCGATGCCCAGCGCCGGGCTGCGGAACAGCCGCATCGGCAGCAGCGGGTGCGCCACCCGGGTCTCGTGCCGGACGAACAGCGCCAGCAGCACCAGTCCGGCCGCGATCGCGCCGAGCGTGCCGGCCGAACCCCAGCCCCAGCTCTCGCCCTTGACCACGCCGAAGACCAGCGCGACCAGGCCGAGCGCCAGCAGCAGCACGCCGAGCAGGTCGAAACGGTGGTGGCCGGTGGAGTCGTTGCTCTGCGGCAGCACCAGCGCGCCGAAGGCGAGCCCGGCCAGGCCGATCGGCAGGTTGATGAAGAACACCGACTCCCAGCTGACGTGCTCGACCAGCAACCCGCCGACGATCGGGCCGAGCGCGGTCGAGCAGGACGCGACCATCGCCCACAGGCCGACCGCGGTGCCGAACTGCCGCGGCGGGAAGACCGCGCGCAGCAGGCCCAGCGTGTTGGGGATCAGCAGCGCGGCGCACACGCCCTGCAGGGCGCGGAAGGCGATGACCCCGCCGATCGACCCGACCAGTCCGATCATCACCGAGGCGGCCACGAAGCCCGCGACGCCCGCCAGGTAGAAGGTGCGGCGCCCGAACCGGTCGCCGAGCTTGCCGCCGAGGATCAGCAGCGCGGCCATCGCCAGCAGGTAGGAGTTGGTGACCCACTGCAGCCCGGCCGTGGAGGCGTGCAGGTCGCGGCCGATCTCGGGGTTGGCGATCGAGACCACCGAGCCGTCCAGGTTGACCATGAACAGGCCGATCGCGACCGCGATCAGCGTCAGCCACGGATTGGCGCGCAACCCGCCCGCACCGGGAACGGCCGCCGGAGGGGAGTGCGCGGGCAGGACGGGGTGCCCCGCCTGGGAAACGGGCATGGAACTGCCTTGTCTGTACGAGTGGCGAGTGGCGAGTGGCGAGTGACGAGTACGAGGGAAGGGGGGAGGGGGAAGGGGAGCGCCGGCGGGCGGTCAGCCGACGGGGTCGGTGCCGTCGCCGTCGGCGTACAGCAGCGCGGTGAGCGCCTCCAGCGCGCCGCAGGCCGAGCCGAGCGCGCCGCGCTGGCCGTCGGTCAGGGCGGCGAGCAGCCGGGCCAGGTGCGCTTCCTTGAGCGCCCGCGCCTCGGCGAGGCGGCCCAGGGCGAGGGGCGTCGGGTGCAGGTGGGCGACCCGCTTGTCCGCGGCGTCCGCCCGGCGTTCCAGCAGGCCCTGCTCGGTGAGCTGGGAGACCAGCGCGCTGACGTTGTTCGGCTTCATCTGCAGCACCCGCGCGCTCTCCCGCACCGTGATGCCGGTCCGCTCCTCGACCAGCCACAGCAGGGCGAGCTGACCTTCGGAGAGCGCCGGGTACGGGAAGTCCCGCGCGAGCCGCCGTTCCAGGGCCCGGTTCAGGGCGGGCAGCAGCGCCACGAGCACGGAGGCCGTGGGGTCCGCGTCGCCGCCGGGGGCGCTGGAGTCGAGCACGGGCCCACTTTAGGTATCCACAGATACCTATGTCAACATACCCATTACTCGGGGGTCGGAGCCCCGGCCCGCTCGGCCGTGCCGCGCAGCACGCAGAACTCGTTGCCTTCCGGATCGGCCAGCACCACCCAGCCCGTGCCGTCCGCGTTCCGGTGGTCGCCGACCAGGGCCGCGCCGAGGGCCAGCAGCCGTTCCGCCTCCGCGTCGCGCGAGGTCTCCGGGCGCAGGCAGAGGTGGACGCGGTTCTTGCCGCCCTTGGGCTCGGGCACCTGGTTGAAGTACAGCACCAGCCCGTCCGCCAGGGACACCTGCGTCTCCCGGTCCCCCGGCGCGCACTCCGGGTCGACCGGACGGCCCGTCACCGCGCTCCAGAACCGCGCCAGTCCGTAGGCGTCCGCGCAGTCCACCGCCACGTTCTGCACCATCGAAACCATGCCCGCGAGTCTCCCCCACCGACGCACCGGAAGGCGAACGGGGCACGCCGGGCCGAACGCCGCACGGACCGGCATGGGGGCGCCGCCCCGGGGTATCCGGCGCAGGCACGGAACCGGGAGCGGCGGATCGGACGCGTGAAGGGGAGGACTTCGACCGTGGGCAGAGAGCGGACGGCAGCGACGGGCAGCGGGCCGGAGAAGACGGGGACGGCAGGAACGGGGACGGGGGCGACGGACGGGAGCGGCTCCGCCTGGCACTGGAGGCGCTGGAGCAGCTGGCGCCCCCGGCCCGCGGACGCCCCGGCCGTGGCGGAGCGGCCCGGACCCCGCCCGTTCCTGCACCGCCGCGGGCCGTTGTCGCTGGCCGTCCGGTGGCTGGTCCTGCTGGCCGGGCTGGTGCTGACCGTGGTGTTCGCGGTCGGGCTGGCCCGGGTGACGCTGGTGCCGGAGCCCGGCGCGCGGGACCTGGTGCACCCCAACTTCCACCTCGGCGCCTCGCTCCGGGGCTACCTGGACCAGCCCGCCGTCCGGGCCGCGGCCCAGCAGGTCGGCGGGAACCTCCTGCTGGGCATGCCGTTCGGCGTGCTGCTGCCGGTGCTGTTCCCCCGGATGCGCGGCGTCCTGGCCGCGACGGCACTGACCGCGCTGGTGATGGTCACGGTGGAGGCGGCGCAGGGCCTCCTGGTGGAGGGCCGGGCCTTCGACGTGGACGACGTGCTGCTCAACACCCTCGGCGCCCTGCTCGCCCATCTCCTGCTGGGCCGGCGGATCGGCCGCACCCTGCACGAACGGCCCTGACCGCCGAGGCCGGGGTTCAGCGGCGGGCGGCCCAGACCTGGCGTTCGGTGCGCACCGCGAGGTCCTCGCGCCGGGCGATGCTGCCGGGGCCGTCGGCGTCGAGCAGGCGGTCCAGGGCGGCGAGGTCGGCGGGGTCGAGCTGCTCGGCGACGGCGGTGCGGATCCGGCGCAGGGTGGCCAGGGCGTAGCGGCCGACCGAGGGGTGCTCGGTGGCGTCGACGTCGATGGTGACGGTGCGTTCGCCGGTGACGGTGAGGCCGGCGGCGGTCAGCAGCGGGCCCCAGTCGGCGCCCCGGTGCGGGACGTGCTCGGCGTGCAGGTGGTCGGTCGCGGCGTGGCAGCGCTCCTCCAGGCCGGGCCGTTCGGCGGGGGCGTCGGCGGGCAGGAAGCGCGGGAACCCGGCCAGCTCGACCAGGGCGAACACGCCGCCGTCGCCGAGCAGTTCGCGGACCCGGCCGAGGGCCCGCCCGGGGTCGGCCAAGTGGTGCATCGAGGCGGAGGCCCACACCAGGTCGGGGGTGCCGAGCTCGGGCCAGCGCTCGGCGTCCAGGTCGGCCTGCACGGTGCCGACCCGGTCGTCCAGCCCCAGCGCGGCGGCCTTCTCGCGCAGGCGCAGCAGGTGCCCGGGCGAGGCGTCGACGGCGGTGACCCGGGCGGCGGGGAAGCGGCGCAGCAGGGCGAAGGTGCCGGCCCCGGTGCCGGCCCCGAGGTCGACGATCCGCCGCGGTTCGGCGTCCAGCGGCAGCCAGTCGGTGATCGCGGCGAGGTGCCCGGCCAGCACCTCGGCGTCCAGGTCGAGCACCTCAGCCTGCGCGGCCTCGTCCTCGGCCGGGTGCTGGTGCTGGTGCTGGGCGTGACCGTGGGTGTGCCCGTGCCCGTGGGCGTCGGCATCGGCATCGGCGTGGGCATGGGCGTCGGAAGGAGCGTGGGCGTGGGTGTGCGGGTGGCTCATGGGCCCACCGTACGGCGGTCATGCGCCTGGAGCACGCACCCTCCCGGAAAGCGCAAGACCTTGCCGTTCCCGCATGCCGCAGGCGCAAGCACGGACCGCCCAGCGGCCCCGCGCCGCGCCCCCGCGCCCCGCACCCCGCACCGCTCAGCAGTCGCGCGGGCCCGGGTCGGGCAGGTGGCCGCGGCGGGCGTCCCGGTCGAAGATGCCGAGGACCTCGCACGGGCCGCCCTCCGCCCCGAGGGCGTGCGGCATCATCGTGGGGAACTCGGCGGCCTGGTGGGTGGTGAGCCGGATCCGGCGGTGGCCGAGCATCAGGACCGCGGTGCCGGAGAGCACCACCAGCCACTCCCGCCCGGGGTGGGCGCGCATCCGGGCCGGGTTGTCGGGCGGCGGTCCGGTCACCCGCTGGCGCACCACGCTGATCCCCGGGTCGCCCTTGACCGGCCAGCGCATGGTGCCGTGCCGGGCGTCCACCGTCGGGCTGATCACCACGTCCTCGGCGGCGGTCTCCACCAGCTGGTCCAGCGTGGTGTCCAGGGCCTTCGCCAGGGTGACGAGCTGGTCGAGCGCGAGGCGGCGCTGCCCGTTCTCGATCCGGCTCAGCGAGGACTGGCTCAGCCCGGCCCGGGCCGCCAGCTCCTCCAGCGACCAGCCCTGCGCGACCCGCAGCGCCCGGATCCGCTTGCGGACCAGCCCGTCCAGGTCACCGGCGTCTTCCGTCATACCCGGCATCGTAAGCGGGGTCAGAGCAGGTCGGGCCCCGCGTGCCGGAGGACGCGGTCGGCGTCGACCAGGCAGGGCACGATCCGCTGGTGGATGTCGCCGAGCCGGTCCCGGACGGTCACCCGCACGTAGGCGTGTCGGACCACCGCGAGCGCGGGTTCGGCGAACCAGACGAGCACGCTGCGCTGTTCCCCGGCGAGGACGGCGTTGGGGGTCACCGAGGTGAAGCGGTAGTCCGTGCCGGAGCGCAGCCCGCGCGCGGCCGCGGCGGCCTTGACCGCGTCCAGGGTGGTCCAGCCGGTGCTGTGGGCCGTTCCGGGCTCCGCGGCGGAAGCGGCATCGGCGGCATCGGCGGGGTCGGCGGGGTCGGCCGCGAAGTCGAGGCGGTACTCGACCGCGGTCACCACCACCGCGGCGGAGCCGCCGTTGCACAGGAAGCCGACCCAGCTGAGCGCCCCGCCCGGCGCGTGGTCGGCGGTGACCCAGCCCGCGGAGCTCAGCATCGGCCGTACGGTACGGGCGAACTGGGCCCGCGCGACGATCGCGCCGACCGCGGCGAGCAGGGCCGCGGTGGCGCTCTGCGCGTCCAGCAGTTGCCAGGACCACGGCCAGGGCCGCCGGTCCGGCTCGGACAGGTTCTGCCACACCATGGTGTGCACGAACAGCAGGACGGACACCACCGCCAGGCCGTTGAGCACCCAGGCGACGAACGGATTGCGCCGCACCACTCGTTGCCGCAGGTCCATGCGTTCCCCCTCCCCGCTCCCCCGGACGCGCCGATTCGAACACCCGGCGCGTCTCCAGCGTCCCCCCGAACGCCCCGCCGCGGAAGGGGGCCGCAGCGGACGCCGAACGGCAGCGGGCGCTCGGCAACAGCGGATGCTCGGCGGCCGCGCCGAACGCCCGACGGCAGCGGTTCCGCTTCCCCCCGGGGGGGGTGCTACTGCCCGTGGTCGTAGACGGTGACGGGCACGCCCCGGTCGGTGAGGCGGGCGGTGATCAGGGGTTCGACGCGTTCCCACTTTCCACCGGCCAGGCCGCAGCCGATCCGGGGCATGTGGACGGAGGCGCCGAGGCGGCGGGCCTCGGGGGCGAGGGCGGCGAGGGCGGTGTCGATGGCGTCGTAGCGGACGGGGACGCCGGTGGAGCGGCCGGTGCGGATGCCGCGCTGGCCGACCAGGTTGGCCACCCACAACTGCGGCCCGACCTGGACGAGTTGCAGGGCGCCGAGGCCGAAGTCGTTGCCGGCCCGCTCGCGGTGCCAGCGGCGGAACGCGGCTTCGGGTTCGGGCCAGCGGCGGGAGAGCGCGAGGACGAAGCCCTTGCCCCAGCCGCCGAGGTCGTTGCAGACGTGCGCGATGATCCGCGGGCCCTTGCCCTGGGGCGCGGTGGCGTCCCCGCGCAGGTAGGTGATCGTTTCGGCCATGCCGGCATCCTGGCAGCCGGCACCGACAGTGTGCGGAGGATTTCGTCCGGTGCCGCCGGACGCCCGGGGGGACGCGTCCGGCGGCACCGGTGGCGGCACGTCAGTGTGCCGCCGGGTGGGGCTGCGCCGCGCCCGCGGTGGTGAAGGGGAGCACCAGGCGGGAGGGGTGCGCGGCGTCGCGGTGGATCTTGTGGGTGACGGGCCGGCCGACCGGGAGGTGGAAGGCGTCGGGCGGGAGGAGGGCGTTGTGCGCGTCGGCGAGCGGTTCGGCGTTGGAGAGTTCGGCGACGATCCGGTGCCCGGGCAGCAGGGTGGCGGCGAAGGGGTAGAGCCGCAGCACGTACTCCTCGATCGCGCCGGGTTCGACCGGGACCGCCCGGGTGTGCGGGTGGTACGGGTTGCCCTCGGTGGTGCGTTCGGCGTCGAGTTCGCGGTGCGAGGCCTTGAGGTAGCCGCTGGTGAGCAACTGCCGTGCGCCGCCGGGGGCTTCGTCCCAGAGCCGGAGGATCAGGTTGGTGTCCTCCTGGTCGATCTCGACGTACAGGTGGGCGGCGCCGGTGCCGATCAGCTCGGTCGGCGCCTCGAACGGCTCGGTGCGCCAACTGACGCTCTGGACGGTGTCGGTGACGGTGAGCGGGGCCTGGTAGAAGCCGTCGGGCGCGGCGTGCTCGCCGCCCATCCGCTCGGGTTCGGCGGAGAGCTTGTGCCGGGGGCGCAGGTAGAGCGGCGCGTGCGCGACGGGCTTGGGCGGCCACTGCTCGCCGGTGACGGTCTCCCGGGTGCCCTCGACGAAGACCCGGACGGCGGGCTCGTCCATGATCCCGTTGTCGACGCCCTTGAGCCAGTACGCGTACCAGCGGAACATCGTGTCGTGCTCCTCGATCCAGGGGCGCGACTGCATGGGCGGGTAGGAGCCGATGTCGAGCTTCTTGGGGCCCTTCAGGACGTCGAAGAGCTTGATGTGGCCGTCGACCGTCCAGCCGCGGCCCTGGTCGATCTGCAGGTAGACCGGGACGTCGGTGTGCGCGGCCAGGTTGACCGGGTTGCGCTCCTCGTACCAGGGGCCGTCGAGGTGGTTCATCACGATGTCGAACCAGAACTCGCGGTTCTTCGGGTACTTCAGGACGTGCACCAGGTTGGGCCAGGCGGCGACGTCCGGGTCGGCGAGGCGCTGTTCGACCAGCCGGTTGAGCTCCTCCGGCGGGTACTCCTCGATCATCCGGGACTTGACGTCGGTGTGCGCGATGCCGGAGTCGCCGCCGCGGCCCTCGCGGGCGGCGCGCGGCATGAACCACATGACGCCGCCGTGGTAGGTGGTCTCGTAGAAGTCGAAGTGGCCGCCGCTGACGAAGACCGCCTTCAGGTGCGGGGGGCGTTCGGCGGCGGCGAGGATCTGCATCGAGCCGAAGTAGGAGATGCCGATCATGCCGACGTTGCCGTCGCACCAGGGCTGGGCGGCGACCCACTCGACCACGTCGTACAGGTCCCGGCCCTGCGGGACGCCGCCGGCGTTGTAGTTGCCGATCATCGTCCCTTCGGAGTCGCCGGTGCCGCGCACGTCGCCGATGACGTGCACGTAGCCCTCGCGGACCACCCGGGCGATGTCGCCGGCCTCGATGCAGCCGTCCCACATCGGGCTGGGGCGGCGCTGCGGCGGGGTGGTGAGGGCGAGCGCCTGGAGTTCCTTGCCGTAGGCGCTCATCGCGATCAGCGCGGGGCGGGGCGTGTCGCCGGGGGCGTGGTAGGCGTCGGCGGCGAGGTGGACGCCGTCGCGCATCGGCACCCGCAGGTCCTTGCGGACCGCGATGGTCTCCTCGCCCGCCCGGAGGGTCCGGTGGTCGCTCATGGCGTCGCTCCTGTGTGCTGGTGGGGGTCGTGGTGGTAGCCGGAGAGGGAGGTGAGGAACGGCGCGGGCTCCAGCGTCGGGTCCCCGGTGTAGCCGAGGCGCTCGGCGGCGGCCGCGAACGGCGCGTACGGCGAGTCGTCGTCGGGCCGGACGGCGCACAGGCAGGCGGCCTCGGCGACGGCGGCCTCCGCCTGCAGGCTCTGCCCGATCGCCTCGCGGGCCTGCGCCGCGTCCAGCTCGACGCCGTACGGGGTGCCGTCGGCGCGCCGGTACGGGTGGCCGAGGTAGAGCCGGCGCGGGGCCAGCTCGTCGCGCAGGTACGTCAGCGAGGCCCGGTAGCCGGCCGGGTCGGTGTAGCCGGGGAAGCCGTTGGCGGCGCCGTGCACCTGGACGGCGTCGCCGACGAACACGTCGTCCTGGCCGTCGATCCGGTAGGCGACCGAGCCGGCGGTGTGGCCGGGGAGGGCGTGCACCGAGACGGTGGTGCCGCCGCCGAGGTCGAGCGTCTCGCCGCCGCGCACCAGCAGGTCGGGCTCCAGTTCGCCGGAGATGACGGCCCGTCCGGCGGCCGCCACCGCCGCCGCCCCGTCGGGGTCGCGGAGGTGGCGGCCCCGCCCGGCGAGGTACTCGTCGACATGGGCCCGCCGGGAGCGCAGGAGGGGTGCGTCGGCCTCGTGGATCACCACCTTCGCCCGGCCGCCGGTGAGGGCGCGCAGCGCGTGCGCGCCGCCGATGTGGTCGATGTGGCCGTGGGTCAGCAGGATCCACCGGACGTCCTCGATCCGCCGGCCGAGCGCGGCCAGTGCCGGGGCCATGCCCCCGGCGGGCGAGGTGGCGATGCCGGTGTCGACGATCGCCGGTTCGGGGGCGTCGATGAAGAAGCTGTACAGGCCGAACCTGCCCCACGGCGAGACCAGCGGGTGCACGGCCACCGGGGCGCCGGTCACGCGTCCTCCCCCGCCGGGCGGGCGGCCGGGCCCGCGAGGAAGGCGGCGGTCTGCTCGAACACCCGGGCGTACTCGGGCAGGTGGGAGAAGTGCTGGACGAAGCCGTGCCCCGCGCCCCGGTACCGGCTGACGGTGACCGGCACGCCCGCCGCCCGCAACCGCTCGCCGTACGCCTCGCCCTCGTCGCGCAGCGGGTCGTACTCGGCGGTGACGATCAGGGCGGGCGGCAGGCCGGTGAGGTCGGCGCGGCGCAGCGGGGAGACCTCGGGGTCGGCCGGGTCGGCGCCGTCCAGGAAGAAGGCGTTGAACGGCTTGAGCCCGGCGGTCTCCAGGCCGTAGCCGGTGGCGTTCTCCCGCCGGGAGGGCCAGCGGTCGGTGTCGAAGTCCAGGTCCAGGGACGGGTAGTAGAGCACCTGGTGGGTGACGGCGTCCTTGGCACGGGCGGCGACGGCGGCGGCGTAGGTGCCGCCGGAGCTGTCGCCCGCGACGGCGAGGGTGCGCCCGTCCCAGCCCGGGTCCTGCGCGGCCCAGCGCAGCACGGCGGTGCAGTCGTCCAGCCCGGCGGGGTGCGGGTGCTCGGGGACGAGCCGGTAGTCGGCCGAGACCACCCGCAGGCCGGTCGCGGCGGCCAGCGAACGGGCCACGTGGTCATGGGTGTTGACGCTCCCGAGGAAGAACGCCCCGCCGTGCAGGTACACCAGCGTCCCGTGCCGCTCGGCCGCGCTCGGCGTGTACACCCGGACGGGGACACCGCCGTCCGTCACCCGGTCCTCGACCGCGAACGGCTCGGGCCCGGCCGGCGGCAGGTGCGCCTCCTCGGCGGCCCGCATCGCCACCGGGTCGAGCGGCCCGGGCGGCGGGGCGGGCATGGCCGCGAGGGCTGCGGCGATCTCGGGGTGCAGGGGCATCGGTGGCTCAACTCCTTGCTGGGAACGGGTTGCTTCACGGAGAAGGAAGGGAACGGACGGACAGGCACGGCACCGAACAGGACGTTCCCGCGCAGCGAAAACCCGCGCAGCGAAAACCCGCGCAGCGAAAACCCGCGCAGCGAAAACCCGCGCAGCGAAAGCGCTGCTGCCCGTGCTGTCCCCGCCCCCGTCAGGGGGCCTGGCGGCCGACGTTGCCCGCGACGGCGCCGGGCTTCTGGCCGGGGAAGACGTCGTCGATCTCCTGTTCGGTCCAGCCCTGGCGGGAGATCCGCTGGAGTTCGTCGGTGACGGGTTTGCGGGTGGCCCGGTAGGCGGCCAGGGCCTCGGGCACCGAGTCCGCGGCGCGCAGGGCGTCGGCGAGGGCGCCGGCGTCCTCGATCGCGGAGTTGGCGCCCTGGCCCTGATGGTGGAGCATCGAGTGGGCGGCGTCGCCGACCAGGACGACGGAGTCGGTGTGCCAGCGCTCGACGGGGTCGATGTCGTAGACGGCGCGGACGTTGACGGTGCCGAGGTCGAGGTCGCGGGTCATCGCGACGATCCGCTCGTCGAAGCCCTCGACGGTGGCGAGCAGGTCGGCGTGGGTGATCCTGGGCGCCCAGGTGTCGTCGGGGCACAGCGCGGTGATGTCGAAGGAGACCTGGCCGCGGTGGCGCAGCGGCAGCAGGTAGACCTTGGTGCCGCGGCCGATGTACATCCGCAGGTTGTCGTCGGGGCACATGCCGTGGGTGTCGGCGAGGTCGATGACGGCGCGGTAGGCGTGTTCTCCGGAGAACACCGGCTCCTTCGTGCTGAACAGTTCGCGGCGCACCACGGACTTGATGCCGTCCGCGCCGACCACCAGGTCCGCTTCGACGGTGGTGCCGTCGGCGAAGGCGAGCCGGGCCCGGTCGCCGAGGTCGGTGACGGCTTCCAGACGGCGGCCGAGGTGCAGCATGCCGTCGGGGAGGACGCCGAGCAGGGCGTCGATGAAGTCGCCGCGGTGGATCAGGTGGGTGCGGGTGGGTTCGGCGTAGCTCTCGGTGCCGGGCCACGCCTCTTTGAGCATGGGGGTGGCGGTGGCGTCGAGGATCTCGAAGTAGTCGCTGGGCGAGGAGACGCCGGCGATCGCGTCGAAGATGCCCCACTGCCGGAACCGGTCCATGGTGGCGGGGCGCAGGCCGATGCCGGCGCCGACCTCGCGGATCCGGCTGGCCTGTTCGTAGACGTCGACCTGCGCGCCGAGCAGGCTGAGCGCCTTGGCCGCGGCGGCGCCGCCGTACCCGGCACCGACGACGGCGATCTTCAGGTTGCTGAGCTGCATGGTGGCGCTTCTCTCTTGCGTCTGGCGGGGTTCACGGCCGGGAGGTCGCGGCCGGCGGGGGTCGCGGCCGGCGGGATCACGGCCGGACGGGTCACGGCTGGAGGGTCAGGAAGGCGGCGGGGTTGTCGACGAAGACCGTCCGGATGGCGGCCTCGTCGAGTCCGGCGGCGCGCAGGTCGGGGATCAGGTCGTCGAACAGGTAGTTGACGGTGTGTCCCTCGACTCCGGGCCAGCCGAGCGGGCTGCAGTTGGCGTCGGCGGAGGCGAGGACCTGGTGGATCCGGCCGTCGCCGATGAAGCGCAGGAAGTGGTCGAGGCGTTCGCGGCGGGGGCGGGCCCAGAACGGCGGGTCGGGCAGTTCGGTCTCGTAGCCGAAGGTGTCGAAGCCGATCCGGCCGCCCTGGTCGGCGATCCACACGTCCCGGGTCTTGTCGGCGTTGACGCCGTCGTCGACGTGGCCGAACAGTACGCGGTGCAGCGGGAGCCGCTCCTCCTCAAAGATCGCGATGGCGTTCTCGGCGTCGATCGCCAGGTGGGTGAGGATCGGGGCGCCGGTGGCCCGGGCGGCGCGGGCGGCGGCCCGGTAGATCCGCTTGTCGAGGTCGGTCATCCGGCCGCCGCGGCTGACGCCGACCTTGATGACGCCGGCCCTGGCGCCGGTGCCGCCGATGCCGACGGTGATCTCGTGGACGAACTGGGCGGCCAGGTAGTCGACTTCGGCGTCGGCGAAGTGGGCGAGCGCGGTGTCGCCGCCGACGAAACCGGTGCAGGCGACGATGTGCACGCCGGTCTTGGCGGACAGCGAGCGGTAGTAGTCGGGGTCGCGGCCGTTGCAGATGCCGGTGGCGTCGACGAAGGTGCCGCCGCCGAGTTCGTGGAAGCGGCGCAGCTTGGGGACGGTCTCCTGGTAGCGCTGCTCGGGGGTCTTCCACCAGCGGGTGTCGAGTTCGGAGCCGGGCATGCCGTAGCCGATGTGCTCGTGGACGGCCACCAGCCCCAACTCCTCGGCGGGCACCGGCCCCAGGACGGTATTCACTCGTGACACGGGACGCACCTTTGCTCGTGGTTGCGGAAGAGAAGGAGGAGGAGGAGAGGGAGGGGTTCAGACGGCGCGGACGGTGAGCAGTTCGCGCGGGTTGTCGACCAGCAGGCGGCGCACCCGGGTCTCGTCGAGGCCGCGTTCGCGCAGCAGCGGGACGAAGCCGGTCAGCAGGTGGGCGTAGGGCAGGTCGTTGCCGGGGTGGCCCTTGGCGACGCCGGTGGCGCCGACCGAGAGCAGCACCCGCCCGCCGTGTCCGGCGGCGACCAACTCGGCGACCAGGTCGGCGCGTTCGGCGTCGGTGGGGTGGCCGTCGCCCTCGGTGCCGAGGTGGTCGAGGACGGCGTAGGCGCCGCGGCCGGCGACCTCGAAGGCGGCGGCCCGGGCGAGGTCGCGGTCGAGGTCGAGGTCGCCGACGGCGATCCGGTCGGCGGGGAGCCCTTCGTCGAGCAGCACGTCGAGGTCGTGCCGGACGTCGGCGCCGTACCGGACGGAGACCGGGACGCCGGTGGCGAGGGCGGCGCGGGCGGCGCCGCGGAACAGGCTCTCGTCGGTGGCGGTCATGCCGGCGCGGGTGGCGGCGGTGGCGACCAGCCCGGCGGGGCCGCGGCGCTCGACCCGCGGGACGACCATGCCTTCGGCGGCTTCCAGGGCGAACAGTTCGGCGAACTTCTCGGCCGGCCAGGGAGTGGGCGGGTTGGTCTGCGGGGTGAGGAAGTAGCCGCCGAGCAGTTCCTCGGGGCCCTGTCCGGTGGAGGCGACCAGGTGGACGCCGGTGGTGCGGGAGAGCGTCTCGTACAGCCGCAGGTCGCGGCCGTGGAACATGCCGGTGCGGTCGACCAGGGTGCCGCCGCCGTGGACGCGGAACTCGGTGAGCTTGGCGGCGAGGGTCTCGAAGACCTCGGCCCGGTCGATGGTGACGTCCCAGGCGTGCTCGGCGCCGGGGACCACCGACAGCAGGGCCTCGTGGATCGCGACGACGCCCAGTTCCGCGGCCGGTACCGGCCCCAGGACGGTGTTCACGGTGGGGGTGGTGCGGTGGCCCATGCCTGCCTCGTGTGTGCGCTCGGGGGTGCCTGGCACCCGGTGGCCCGGTGACCCGGTGGCTCGTTGTCACGTTAGCCATTTGGTTTACACAGAGTCAATGAAACAGACATCAAGAAAAAACAACGACCGCCATGTCGCCACCGACTGCTCCGCCCGGGCACGCAAAAGGCCGCGTGAGCAGGGAGAACCCTGCGCACGCGGCCCGTACCGACCGGAGCGAGAACCCGCCGCGCGGGTCAGGTGAGCTGGCGCACCCAGCTGTCGCCGAGCTCCTGGAGCAGCTGCTCGCGGTCGAGCTTCCAGCCAGCCCGCTCCCAGTGCTGGGCGACGTAGTCGAGCTCGGCCATCGCCAGCACGCCCCGGAAGCGGCGCTGGTGCGGGGCGAAGCGGCCGGCCGCGGTGAGGCCGTCCTCGATGTCGCTGATCGCCTCCTCCAGCCAGCGTTCGACCAGGTCGGCGAGTTCGGGGTCGATCGCGGCGGCGTCCCGGCCGATCCGGATCAGCGGCCAGATCACCGGCCAGGACTCGGCGGTCTGCCGGATCCAGGCGTGGATCGCCGCCGGGGTGCCCTCGGCGACGGTGGCCACCAGGCCGAGCGCGGTGGAGCCGTGCTCGGCGGAGGCGGTGCGCTGGAGGGAGTCGTTGAGCTGCTCGGCGATCAGCGCCTTCATCAGGTCGCTGCGGGTGGGGAAGTACGCGTAGAAGGTGACCCGGGTGGTGCCGGCCGCGGTGGCGATGTCGTCGATGGTGGTGGCGGCGTAGCCCTTGGTCCGGAACAGGTCGAGCCCGGACTCCATCAGCAGTCGTCGGGTCATCTGCTTCTGCGCCGCGCGGAGGTTCGCCATGGACCCCGATCCTAGTGCCGCGTCAGGCAGCCTTTGCCGCGAAGGAGCGGCGGCCGGTGCGTGCTATCGGCGTGCCGGCCGGAAGCCCCCGTACTGGATGTACTCGGGTTTTCGGCCGGTGCGGCGAGAGTGCGTGCCGGGCGCCGCGACGGGCGAAGGTTGCCTGACGCGGCACTAGCGTTCGGCGGCCGTACCCGACGGCAGGTCACCGTACGGCCCGTACAGCGGGGCGGGTCAGCCCAGCAGCCGCACCGGGAGG
Organism: Kitasatospora sp. NPDC004272; assembly: GCF_053603035.1. Taxonomy (NCBI): domain Bacteria; kingdom Bacillati; phylum Actinomycetota; class Actinomycetes; order Kitasatosporales; family Streptomycetaceae; genus Kitasatospora; species Kitasatospora sp. NPDC004272. Next base: position 18,459 of record NZ_JBSGET010000095.1, read on the forward strand.
CGTTCGCGCAGCTCGGCGAGGGTCAGGCCGTAGGTCTCCAGGACCCGCACCGCGCCGTCGGGGCCGGTCTCGAAGACGCCGTGGTCGGTGTAGACGGTGTGCACGCAGGCCGCGCCGGTCAGCGGGTAGCCGCACTCCTCGACCAGTTTGGCGGCGCCGTCCCGGGTGAACAGCTTCATCATCACCAGCACCCGCTCGGCGCCGACCGCCAGGTCCATCGCCCCGCCGACGGCGGGGATGGCGTCGGGCTCGCCGGTGTGCCAGTTGGCCAGGTCGCCGCGGCCCGAGACCTGGAACGCGCCGAGCACGCACACGTCCAGGTGGCCGCCGCGCATCATCGCGAAGGAGTCGGCGTGGTGGAAGTAGGCGGCGCCGGGCAGTTCGGTGACCGGGACCTTGCCGGCGTTGGTGAGGTCCGGGTCGACCTGGTCGCCGACCGCGGCCGGGCCCATGCCGAGCATGCCGTTCTCGGTGTGCAGCACGATCCCGGCGTCGGGCGGCAGGTGCTCGGCGATCCGGGTGGGCTGGCCGATGCCGAGGTTGACGTACGAGCCCGGCGGGATGTCCCGGGCGATCCGGGCGGCCAGTTCCTCGGTGCTCAGCGGGCCCCGGTCGGTGTGCTCCCGGACAGCTGTGGCGGACATCAGCGCGCTCCCTGCACGGTCAGGCGGCGGGCCTCGGCCCGGACCAGCCGGTCGACGAAGATGCCGGGGGTGACGACGGACTCCGGGTCCAGCTCCCCGGCCGGGACGATCTCGGTGACCTGGGCGACCACGGTGGTGGCGGCGGTGGCCATCACCGGGCCGAAGTTGCGGGCGGTCTTCCGGTAGACCAGGTTGCCCGCGGTGTCGCCGCGATGCGCGGAGACCAGCGCGAGGTCGCCGCGGATCGGCAGTTCGAGGACGTGCTCGCGCCCGTCGATCACCCGGGTCTCCTTGCCCGCCGCGAGCGGGGTGCCCGCGCCGACCGGGCTGAAGAAGCCGCCGATGCCCGCGCCGCCGGCCCGGATCCGCTCGGCCAGGGTGCCCTGCGGCACCACCTCCAGCTCGACTTTCCCGGCCCGGTAGAGGGCGTCGAACACGTACGAGTCGCTCTGCCGGGGGAAGGAGCAGACCACCTTGCGCACCCGGCCGGCCTTCAGCAGCGCGGCCAGGCCGACGTCGCCGTTGCCCGCGTTGTTGGAGACCACCGTCAGCCCGCCGGCGCCCTGCCGGATCAGCGCGGCGATCAGCTCGAACGGCATGCCCGCGTACCCGAACCCGCCGACCAGGACGGTCGAGCCGTCCGCGACTCCGGCCAGCGCCTCGTCCGCGTCGGCCGCCACCACCGTCGCCGTCACCTGCCCACCTCCGTTTCCTCGAAGACGTTCTCGAAGACGTTCTCGATCACGACGGCCAGCGCCTGGCCGACGCCGATGCAGATCGCCGCCACGCCCCAGCGGGCGCGCCGCTCGCGCAGCACCGCGGCGAGGGTGCCGAGCAGCCGGCCGCCGGAGGCGCCCAGCGGGTGGCCCAGCGCGATCGCGCCGCCGCGGGTGTTGACCAGTTCGGGGTCCACGCCCCAGGCGTCCACGCAGGCCAGCGCCTGGACGGCGAACGCCTCGTTCAGTTCGACGGCGCCGACGTCCGACCAGCCGATCCCGGCCCGGCGCAGCGCCTGCTCGGCGGCCCGGACCGGCGCGTACCCGAAGTCCTGCGGGGCGACGGCGTGCGCGGCGCGGCCGGCGATCCGGGCCAGCGGGGCCCGGCCGATCCGTTCGGCGGCGGCGGCGCTGCCCAGCAGCAGGGCGGCGGCGCCGTCGCTGAGCGGGGAGGCGTTGCCCGCGGTGATGGTGCCGTCGGGGCGGAAGGCCGGTTTGAGGGCGGCCAGCTTGGCGGTGTCGGTGCCGGGCCGGATGCCCTCGTCCCGGGCCAGTCCGGCGACGGGGAGCACCAGGCGGTCGTAGAAGCCGTCCGCCCAGGCCCGGTCGGCCAGCCGGTGCGAGCGGGCCGCGAACTCGTCCTGGCGCTCGCGCGGGATGCCGAGGCGTTCGCGCAGCTGCTCGTTGCACTCGCCGAGCGGGGCGGTCCACTCCTCGGGCATGGCCGGGTTGACCAGTCGCCAGCCGAGGGTGGTGGAGACGGCGGCGGTGTCGCCCGCCGGGAAGGCCCGGTCGGGCTTGGGCAGCACCCAGGGGGCGCGGGTCATCGATTCGACGCCGCCCGCGAGGACGGTCTCGGCGTCCCCGCACTCGATCGTCCGGGAGGCGGCGATCGCGGCGTCCAGGCCGGAGCCGCACAGCCGGTTGACGGTGGTGGCGGGCACCGAGACGGGCATCCCGGCCAGCAGGGCGGCCATCCGGCCGACGTTGCGGTTGTCCTCGCCCGCGCCGTTGGCGTTGCCCCAGACCACCTCGCCGACCTCGGCCGGGTCCAGCCCGGGGGCGCGCTCCAGCAGGCCGCGGATCGCGGCGGCGGCCAGGTCGTCCGGGCGGACGGCGGCGAGGGCGCCGTTGAAGCGGCCGAACGGGGTGCGGACGGCGTCGTACAGGTAGGCGTCGTTCACCGGACCGGCTCCTGCGGGCGGGCGCTCTCCAGCGGGATCGGGGTGAACATCGGCGGCTCCTGCCCGGGCAGCAGCGCGGTCGGCCCGTAGATCCAGTCGGTGAACGCGTAGTCGTCGACGGCCCGGTCGCGCAGGATCGCGTTGCGCTGCAGCCTGGCATCGCCGCCCAGGTGCCACAGTTCGCCCCAGGCCCGGGCGGTGCTCTGGACCCGTCGGCAGTGCTCCACCCGGACGTCCTGGTAGGCGGCCAACGCGGCGTCCCACTGCGGGGGTTCGCCCTCGCCGGTGAGCCGGGCGGCGTGCTCGGCGAGCACCCAGCCGTCCTCGATCGCCATGATCGCGCCCTGCGCCATGTACTGCAGCGGCGGGTGCGCGGCGTCGCCGAGCAGCGCGATCCGGCCGTGCACCCAGGTCTCGACCGGGTTCCGGTCCATCATCTGCCACCAGCGGTCGCGCCACATCAGCGGGATGCCGGAGCGGACGGTGTCGCAGGTCGCCTCGAACGCGGCGTCCAGTTCGTCGGGGGTGCCCCAGTCGGGGTCGCCCGCCTTGGCCTTCGGCGACTCGAACACCGCGACCTGGTTGAACATCTCGCCGCCGCGCAGCGCGTACTGCACGAAGTGGCAGCGCGGGCCGACGTACACGGTGACGTCGTGCTCGGCGATCCCGTTGTCCCGGACCCGCTCGATCGGGACGGCGGCCCGGTAGGCGACGTAGTCGGAGCTGACCACCTCGTCGCCGACCAGCTTGCGGCGCGCCACCGAGTGCAGCCCGTCGGCGGCGATCACCAGCGGCGCCCGCTCGGTGCTGCCGTCCTCCAGCACCACCCGGGCGCCGTCGCCGTCCTGCTGGTAGTCGACCACCGTCCGGTCGGTCAGCAGCTCGACCCCGGCCCGCCGGCAGGCCCGCAGGAAGATGCCGTGCAGGTCGCTGCGGTGGATCACCAGGTACGGGAAGCCGTAGCGCCGTTCGAGGTCGCGCAGGTCGAGCCGGGTCAGCTCGCGGGCGTCCAGCGCGTCCCGCATCACCATCCCGTCGGGGACCACGCCCAGCTCGCGGGCCTCGTCCAGCAGCCCGTAGTCGGCGAGGATCCGGGTGCAGTTGGGCGCGATCTGCAGCCCGGCCCCGACCTCCCCGAACTCCTTGGCCCGCTCCAGCACGCGCACGCCCAGGCCCTTGCGGGCCAGCGCGAACGCGGCCGCGAGACCGCCGATGCCGCCGCCGACGACGAGCACGTCAGGGGTGGAGGGAGGGTTCATGAGCTGCTTCTTTCCACATCACGGGGAGTCACGTGCACGCCCGGGAGGGGGCGCGGGAGGGCGGGGCCCGGGTGGACGGGCCCGGCCGGGAGGGGCGCGGGCGGGCGGGGCTCCGGCGTCAGAGCCAGGGGCCGAGGACCGGGGCGCCCTCGATGTGCTGACGGCCGGTCAGGTAGGCGGCCAGCAGCGGGAGTTCGGCCTCGACCACGGTCTGCTCGCCGTCGCCGGCGAAGTCCCGTTCGAAGCCGCCGTCCGGGGTCCGCAGCACGAACGCGGTGGCCCGCTTGGCCAGGGCGTCCTCGCAGAGGGCGGCCAGGAAGCCGTCCGGCAGGTCGGCGAAGGTGACGCCGGCCGCCAGGTCGACCGCGTGGACGCAGGCTTCGCGGGCGCGCATCCAGGGGAGTTCGGTGGCGGGGACGGTGCGGCCCTGGGCGGTGACGACGGGAGCCTGCCACTGCTCGGGGGTGAGCGCGTCCAGGCCGGCGGTCAGCCGCTCGGCGGATTCCCTTACCCAGGAGGTGAGTTCGGCGGCGGGCAGGGCGCGTCCGCGTTCGATGCCGGCCAGCCGCTGCGCCGCGGAGGCGTACATGGGGGTGGGTTCGCCGGTCGCGGCCCAGTGCACCAGGTTGCCGAGCGCGTCGGCGTTGGCGGCGAGGTGGGCGGCGAGGTGGGCGCGGCTCCAGCCGGGCAGCGGGCTGGGGGCGGCGTACTCGGCGGGGCCGAAGCCCTCGGCGGCGGCGAGGAAGAGCCGGGTGCCGCGGGCCGCCCAGGCCAGGGCCCCGGCGGGCGTGCGGGTGCTCACGCGGCGCCGCCGTCCCGGACGACGCGGTTCTCCAGTCGGCCGATGCCCTGCACCTCGGTGACGACCGTCTCGCCGCCGCTCAGGTAGCGGGCGGGCTTGCGGGCGTGGCCGACGCCGCCGGGGGTGCCGGTGGCGATCAGGTCGCCGGGGTTGAGCCGGACCACGGTGGAGACGTACTCGACCAGGGTGACCGGGTCGAACAGCAGGTCGCCGGTGTTGTCGGACTGCATGGTCTCGCCGTCGACGGTGAGCGTGACGTCGAGCGCGGGGCGGACGCCGCCGGGCAGTTCGTCGGGGGTGACCAGGAACGGGCCGACCGGGGTGGTGGAGTCCCAGGTCTTGCCCTGGAGCCACTCGCGGGTGCGGAACTGCCAGTCGCGGCAGGTGATGTCGTTGAGCACGGTGAACCCGGCGATGGCGGCCTCGGCCTGCTCGCCGCGGGCGCGGCGCACCGGCTTGCCGATGACGACGGCGAGTTCGACCTCCCAGTCGAACTCGGCGGTCTCCTCGGGCCGGAGGATGTCGTCCCCGGCGCCGATCAGCGAGTCGGCGAACTTGGCGAACAGGGTGGGGTGTTCGGGCAGGTCGCGGCCCATCTCCTGGATGTGGTTGCGGTAGTTGAGGCCGACGCACACCACCTTGGAGGGCTTGGGCACCACGGGCGCGAACTCGGCGCCGGCCAGCGGGTAGGTCGTGCCGGTCGCGGCGGCGGCGGTCTCGGCCCAGTCGTCCTGTTCGAGCAGCGCGCCGAGGTCGGGGTGCCCGAGGTCGACCAGGGTGTCGCCGTCGAGCCGGACGGCGCGGGTGGTGCCGCCGGTGCGGAGGGTGGCGAGCTTCATCGGGTGGTTCCTTCCAGGTGGGTGCGCTGCAGCTGCAGGGCTTCGAAGATCGGGGCGTCGCTGAACCGGAACAGGTCGAGCGCGCCGGAGTCGGAGTCGGTGGCGCCCGCCTCGGAGCGGACCGAGAACGGCTGCCAGGAGGGGACGGTGAACAGGTCGCCGCGGGCGACCGTCCAGGTCCGCTCGCCGACCGTGACGGTGCCGGAGCCGTCGAAGACCTGGTAGACCGAGGAGCCGGTCTCCCGGACGGGCGCGGTCCCGGCGCCGCGGGCGATCCGGTGCACCTCGGCCCGGATGGTGGGCAGCACGTCGCCGGCGGTGGCCGGGTCGGTGAACCGGACGGCGGCGTGGCCGGGCTCGACGGTGCCGCCGAAGCCCTCGGCCTCCAGGGCGAGCTGGTCGGCCAGGGCGCGGTCGGTGTGCTCCCAGCGGTAGGCCAGCAGCGGACTGCCGGGGCCGGGGCGCCGGGCGGCGACCGGGCGCAGCCCGGGGTGGCCCCAGAGGCGTTCGGCGCGGGAGCGGTCGGGGGTGGTGCGTTCGGCGTCGGAGATCTCGTCCCGGCCGAACTCGAAGAACTGGGCCTCGCTGGTGTACTGGAACGGGATGTCGAGGCCGTCGATCCAGGCCATCGGCTCGCTGGTGGCGTTGTGGTGGGCGTGCCAGTTCCAGCCGGCCTGCGGGAGGAAGTCGCCGCGGCGCATGGCGACGGGGTCGCGGCCGACCACGGTCCACACGCCCTCGCCCTCGACGACGAAGCGGAAGGCGTGCTGGGTGTGGCGGTGCTCGGGGGCGTCCTCGCCGGGCATCAGGTACTGGATGGCGGCCCACAGGGTGGGGGTGGCGAACGGGCGGCCGCCGAGCGCGGGGTTGGCCAGCGCGATGGCCCGGCGTTCGCCGCCGCGGCCGACCGGGACGAGTTCGCCCGCGCGGGCGGCGAGTTCGCGCAGCTTCTGCCAGCGCCACAGGTGCGGGGCGGCCTGCGAGCGGGGGTGGGCGGGCATCAGGTCGCCGATCTCGGTCCACAGCGGGACGAGCAGCTCCTGTTCGAAGCCCCGGTAGAGCTCGTGGAGCGCCGGGGTGACCTCGGGCTGCCCCTCCGCGGCGACGGCCTGGAGCCGGACCGGGGAGCCCGTTGCGGTGTCTGGGGCGGTGGTGGACTCGATCACGGGCTCAGCGTGCCGCGTCCCGCTCAGGAGAACATGTAGATTCTTCAGAGCAGAACGACTGTCGAGAGGCCCCGCCGTGGACAAGCCGCTGAAGACCCCGCCGCCGTACCCGATCGCCAGCGTGGACCACGCGCTGCGGGCCGCGACCATGCTGCAGATGGAGGGCGGGGCGACGGTCTCGCAGGTCGCCGAGCGGCTGGGGGTGGCCCGCTCCACGGCGCACCGGATCCTCGGGATGCTGGTCTACCGGGACTTCGCGGTGCAGGGCGACGACCGGGTGTACCGGGCCGGGCCGGTGCTGGAGCTGGCCGCGCACTCCCGTTCGCTGGTCTCCCGGCTGCGCCCGGCGGCGCTGCCGCACCTGCGCCGGGCGGTGGACGTGCTGGACGAGACGGTGAACCTGATCGTCCGGACCGGGGACACCGCCCGGTTCATCGCCAGCGTGGAGTCCGCGCAGACACTGCGGGTGGGCTCGCGCGAGGGCATGGTCTTCCCGGCGCACCGCACCACCGCCGGGCTGCTGCTGCTCGCCGAGCTGACCGGGGAGCAGCTGGAGGAGGTCTACGCGCCCGAGCGCTACCGGGACCGGCCCGGCGAGCGGCCGGACCTGCCGCAGCTGCGGGCCGAGTTGGCGAAGCTGCGGCGCGGCGGTTTCGCGGTCAACCGGGAGCGCTCCGAACGCGGCCTGACCGCCGTCGGGGTGGTGGTGCGGGACGGGGCGGGCGCGGCGGTGGCCGGGCTGTCGGTGTCGATGCCGAGCGTGCGCTACGACCCGCACCGGCTGCAGTCGCTGGTGGCGGTGCTGGAGGCGGCGGCGCACGCCCTGGAGGCGGACCTCGCGGAGCAGCCCTGACCCCGCCCCACTCGCCAGTACACACGCTACGTTCACTTTCGGTCACGCATACATCATTGACGCCACGTAAACCGAGTGCCATTCTCCACGGCATCGCACTCGGTCCGCGGCGCGCCGTCCCCTCCCCCTGGCACGCCGGGCCGAGCCCTCCCCCACCCCGGCCCGCCCGCTCCCCCGCGGGCCGCCGGACCTTCCCCAGCCAGGGAGACACCAGCAATGACGCTCAAGAACGGGACGCCGTCGTCCCACGGCCCCACCGCGGGGGCTGCCCGGACGCCGGGCTACGCGGGCACACTGGCTGCCGCCTGCGGTGCGGTGTTCACGGCCCAGGTGGCCAACGCGCTGCCGGCCTCGCTGAACGGCCTGTTCCAGCAGGACCTGCACACCCACGGCTCCCAACTGACCTGGATCACCTCGGCGTTCATGATCGCCGTGGTGTGCTTCGAGTTCACCTTCGGCATCCTCGGCGACCTGTTCGGCCGCCGCCGGCTGGTCGCGGCGGGCACCGCGCTGGTCGCGGCCGGCTCGACGGTCGCCGCGCTCGCCCCGAACGTGCAGACCCTCTGGGTCGGCGCCGCGCTCAACGGCCTCGGCGCGGGCGCGATGTTCCCCGGCTCGCTGACCGCGATCACCGCCGTCACCCGCACCGCCCGGCAGCGGGTGCACGCGGTCGCGCTGTGGAGCGGCTTCCTGTCCGCGGGCGCGGCGGTCTCCCCGCTGATCGGCGGCGCGTTCGCCCGGGTCGGCTCCTGGCGCGGCTCGTTCTGGGTGCTGGTCGGCCTGGCGCTGGCCTCGGTGGTGCTGACCCTGCTGCTGCTCGCCGAGTCGAAGTCCGCCGAGGGCCGGAAGTTCGACGTCGCCGGGCAGGTCACCTTCGCGCTCGGCCTGGTCCTGGTGCTGTACGGCGCCGTGGAGGGCCCCGAGTCGGGCTGGGGCACCGGGCCGGTGGTCGGCGCGTTCGTCGCCGGCGGGCTGCTGCTGGCCGGGTTCGTGGCGGTCGAACTGCGCGCCGAGGCCCCGATCCTGGACCTGCGGCTGTTCCGCAACCGCGCCTACGCGGTCAGCTCGGTCGTCGCGGTGATCGGCATGCTGGCCTTCCTCGGCTCCTGCTTCGCCACCAGCATGTGGCTCGGCCCCGTCCAGCACCAGGACCCGCTGCGGGTCGCGGTGCCGTTCCTGCTGCTGCAGGGACCGGCATTCGTGCTGATCCCGGTGGTCTCCCGGCTGCTGCACCGCGTCGCCCCGGCCCGGCTGCTGGCGGCGGGCTGCGCGCTGATGGCCGTCGGCGCGTTCCTGGCCACCGGGCTGGACGTCACCGACCCCGGGCTGGGCGCGTTCGTCGCGCCGACCCTGCTGATCGGCGTCGGCTTCGCCCTGACCGTCAGCTCGATGACCGCCGTCGCCCTGGACAGCGTCCCGCCCCGGCTCGCCGGCATGGCCAGCGCCACCACCAACATGCTGCGCGACCTCGGTTTCGCGCTCGGCCCGGTGGTGGTCGGCGCGGTCGCCCTCTCGCACGCGGGCTCCGCCTTCGCCGGGAAGCTCCCCGCCTCGGGCCTGCCCGCCGAGCAGCTCGGCGCCGCCACCGCGATCGGACGGGCCGGCGGCCCGATCGCCGTCAACTCGCTGCCCCCGGACGCCCCCGGCGCGGCCGCCCACGCCCTCGCCCTGGACGCCCTCGGCTCCGGCTTCACCACCGCCTTCCTGATCTGCGGCATCGCCGCCACCGCCGCCACCGCCCTCACCCTGGTCGGCATGCTCGGCACCCGCCGGGCCCCCGCCCCCGCCGAGGAGGCCCGGCAGCCGGTCACCGCCTGATCCGGGCGCCCCGACCGGCCCCGGTGCACAATCAGTGGTTGTGGCCAACCCTCCCGTAGGTTGTTTGACCTGCGAACCTCTCAGCCGCTTGGCTCCTACCGGACAACAGGGGGTTGTCCGGTAGGACGCGGAGGAGGACGCGGTGAGCAGGCGGAAGCTGGGCCGGCCGTTCGGCTGGCTGTGGGCCTCGTACGCGGTGAGCGCGTACGGGTCAGGGCTGGGGTTCGGGGCGCTGCCGCTGATCGCGGTGCTGGTGCTGCACGTCGGGCCGGCGCAGGTGTCGGTCCTGTCGGCGGTGGGCCCGGCGGTGGGGGCGCTGGTCGCGGTGCCGCTGGCGCCGTGGATGGAGGCGCGGCGCAAGCGGCCGGTGATGATCGGCGCGGACCTGGTCCGGTTCGCGGCCATGGTGTCCGTCCCGGTCGCGTACGCCCTCGGACGGCTGGGCTTCGGCCAACTGCTGCTGGTCACGACGGTGGTGGCCGCCGCGAAGATCGCCTTCGGCGCGGCCAGCGGCGCCTACCTCAAGTCGCTGGTCCCGACCGAGGACCTGCTGGTGGCCAACTCCCGCTTCGAGTCGACGAACTGGAGCTCGATCGCGATCGGCCCGCCGCTCGGCGGAGCGGCGATCGGCGTGTTCGGCCCGGTGGTCACCGTCCTCGCGGACGCCGCCAGCTACCTGCTCTCCGCGCTCGGCCTCACCGCGATCCGCGCCCGGGAACGCGCCCCGGAACCGCGGCGGCCGGACGGCGGGCGGGAGCCGGCCGCGTTCCGGGCGGCCGCGTTCCAGTCGGGCGGCCTCCGGACGGGCGGGCTCCGGACGGGCGGCCTCCGGGCGGGCGGCCTCCGGGCGGGCGGGCTGCTGGAGGGCTGGCGGCACATCCTGGGCCATCCCGTGCTGCGACCGCTCTACCTCAACAACCTGCTGGTCTCCGGCCTGATCATGGCCACCGAACCGCTGCTCGCCGTCCTGCTGCTGCGCCAACTCGGCTTCCCCGCCTGGCAGTACGGCCTCGCCTTCGCCGCGCCCTGCCTCGGCGGCCTGATCGGCTCCCGGCTGGCGCCCCGGGTCGTCGCCCGCCACGGCCGCCGGCGGGTCTTCCGCGTCGTCGGCACCCTGCGCGCCGTCTGGCTGCCCGGCCTCGCCCTGGTCCGGCCGGGCGTCACCGGGCTGCTCACCGTGATGGCGGTCGAGTCGGCGATCATCGTCCACATGAGCCTGTACACCCCGGTGCTCGCCACCTACCGGCTCGAACACACCCCCGCCCACCTGACCGCCCGCACCCTGACCGCCTGGTCCGTGGGCCAGCAGGCCGGCATCGCCACCCTCACCGCCCTGGCCGGCCTGCTGGCCCACCTCACCACCCCGCGCACCGCCCTCGCCGCCGCCGGCCTGCTCGTCCTGGCCACCCCGCTGCTGCTCCCCCGCGCCGCCCACCACGACGCAGCGCAGCCCGCCACCGGCACCAGCGCGCCCGCCGGACCCACCGGGCCCAGCGCGCCCACCGGGCCCACTGCGGCAGCGGGTTGAACGATCCGCCGGGCCGCCCCGCGCGCCCGGCGCCACCCCGTGCCGCCGGGGTTCCGGGGGGGGGGGGGAGGTCCCCGGCCCTCGGCGGCCTCCCGCCGCACGGGCGCCGAGCGGGCCGCGCATCTCACATTGAACGCGTTCAAAATTTGCGGCATGATCGACACCGTCGGGCCCAGGGGAGAACGGGGGCCCGCTCCGCCGTGCCCGGGCACGGACAAGTCGCAGGAGAGAGGGGGGACCGTGGGAGACATCGGCAGGACCCGCTTGCCGGCCGTCGCGGTCGCGTTGATGTGGTGGTACGAGGGCTTCTGGTGCAAGGTCTTTCCCGGCCGGGCGGACCAGCGGGCCATCGTGGAGGGACTGCCCCTGCTGCCGGCCGGCGCGGCGGGGGCGCTGCTGGTCGCCATCGGACTCGCCGAGGTCGCGCTCGGGGTGTGGGTCCTGCTGGGGCACCGCCCGTACGCCGCCGCGGTCGTGCAGAGCGCCCTGGTCGTCGGCTTCAACACCGGCGGGCTGCTCGTCGGCGCGCAGCACATCCCCGAGCCCGGCCGGCTGGTGGTCCAGGACCTCGCCTTCCTCGCGCTGATCTGGCTGGTCGCCGCCCGCCGCTCCGCCTCCGGCGCCGCACCGCGCGGCGGCCCCGCCCGGGAGCTCTGGGCCCGATGACCCCTCCCCCGCCCACCCGTCCCGCCCGCCGCACCGCGGGCGCGCCGCCGACGGCCGGCACCGCCACCGGTACGCCGTGGCAGCAGGGCCGGCTGCTCGCCGGACCCGCCGACCGCCCCCGGGTGCTCTTCGGCCGGATGTACGAGGACCCGGCCGTGGAACTCGCCGCGTTCCCGCCGCCCGGCGCCCGGGTGCTGTGCATCGCGTCCGCCGGGGACACCGCGGCCGCGCTCGCCTCCGCCGGGTACGAGGTCACCGCCGTCGATCTGAACCCGGCCCAGCTCGCCTACGCCAGGGCCCGGTTGGAGGACGGGGCGCCCGCCGCGACCGGCACGGCCGAACGGCTGACCGGCCTGGGCCGCACCACGGCGGCCGCCCTGCTGCCCGCCTGGCGGCCCGCCGCCGTCGCCGACTTCCTGCGCCTCGACGACCCCGGCGAGCAGCGGCGCCGCTGGACGGACGAGCTCGACGGGCCCGGGCTGCGACTGCTGGCCGCCACCGCGCTGCGGCCCGCCGGGGCGCTCGCCGCCGTCCTGCGCCCGGGCTTCCGGTGCGCGATCCCGCGCGGCTTCGACGAGGTCCTGCTGCGCAGGATCGCCCGGACCGTCGCCCGGCACCCCAACGCCGCCAACGACTGGGCCTGGCGGCTGCTGCTCGGCCGCGAACGCCCCGGCGCGCCCGCGCCCACGGTCGGCCCCGGACGGGTGCGGCTGGTACGGGGCGAGGTCGTCGAGCACCTGGAGCGGTGCGCCGCCGGGAGCTACGACGCGGTGACGCTCTCCAACGTGGTCGACGGGCCCGGCCCGCGCTTCGCCCGGCGGCTGCGCGCCGCCGTCGAGCACGCGGTGCGCCCGGGCGGGACGGCGGTGGTGCGCAGCCTGCGCGAACCGGGCCCGGGCGGGGCCGGACGCGCCGCCGAGGACCGGTCGATGATCTGGGGCGTGGTGCGGGTCGTCCGCACCGGAACGAACCGGACGGACGGGACGGACCGAGCGGACGGGACGGGCGCAGTGAACGGGACGAGCGCGATGAACGGAACGGACGGAACCGAGGCCCGATGAAGCACCTGCTGCAGCGCCACCCCGTCCCGGTCCGGACCCGCTTCGCCCACTCGCTGGTCCTCACCTACGCCCTGCCGCCGCGGGTCCTGGAGCCGCTGCTGCCGCCGGGGCTCGCCCTCGACACCTACACCGACCCGGCCGGCACCGAGCACGGGTTCGTCGCCGCGGCCCTGGTGGACACCCGGGACCTGCGGCCCGCCTTCCTGCCCGCCGGCCTCGGCGCCGACCTGCTCCTCACCGGGTACCGGATCTTCACCCGCTTCCCCACGCCCCGGGGGCGGTCCATGCGCGGCCTGAAGATCCTCCGCAGCGACACCGACAGCCGCGTCATGGCCCTCGGCGGCAACCTGCTCACCCGCTACCACTACCGGCTCGCCCGGATCGGCAGCCGGGTCGTCGGCGACACCCTGGAGTTCCGGGTCCTCAGCCGGGACGGCCGGGCCGACCTGCACGTGCGGGCCGACCTCGCGGGCGCCCCCGCGGGCCTGCCCGACGGCAGCCCGTTCGCCTCCGCCAAGGACGCCCGGCGGTTCGCCGGCCCGCTGCCCTACACCTTCGAGCACGAGCCGCAGACCCGGTCGGTGATCGTGGTGAAGGCCGCCCGGGCGCACTGGGAGCCGACCCCGGTGGCCGTCGAACTGCCCACCCCGCCCACCTTCTTCGCCCACGGCCCGTTCGCCGGGACGACTCCCGTGCTCGCCAACGCCTTCCACGTCGCCGACCTCGACTACGGCTGGGAGGCCGGCCGGCGCCGCGCCGAGAACGGGGCCGAACGGTGAGGCGGCCCCCGGCGCGGCGCCCGAGCGCCGGTACCGCCCCGGAGGAGCCGGTCCGCTTCTCCGGGGTGCGGGAGGTCGTCCGCTACAACTGGCCGTTGTACGCGGCGGGCGGCCTCGCCGCCGGGGCGGGCCTCGCGCTCTCCCGCCGGCTCCCCGGGCCCGCCGCCGCCCTCGCCCGGGCGGGCGCGGCCGCGGGGGGCGGGCCGGGGGGGCCCCCGACCCGCGCCCCCCGGGGGGTGGGGGGGGGGCCGCGGGGGGGCCCCGGGGGGTGGGGGGGGGGGCGGGTGGGGGGGGGGGCGGGGGCGGCCCGCGTGTTGGTCTGCC
>NZ_JBSGET010000096.1:0-32006 GCF_053603035.1 Kitasatospora sp. NPDC004272
CGGCTTCGGCGCGGCCGGACCCGCGGCGGGCGCGGGGGCGGCGGGGGTGGGACGGGGGCCCGGCGTCACGGTGGGACGCGGGCCGGGGGTGGGGGCACCCGGCTTGGGTGCGGCCGAGCCGGCACCGCCGGACGGCTGGGGCGCCGCGGGCTTCCGCGGGCCCGGCTTCGCGGAGGACGCGCCGCCGGACGGCGGGGTCGCTCCCAAAGCGTCAGTCAACTTGCGCACGACCGGCGCCTCGATCGTCGAGGACGCCGAACGCACGAACTCGCCCAACTCGGTGAGCTTGGCCATGACGGCCTTGCTCTCCAAACCGAGTTCCTTGGCGAGCTCGTATACCCGGACCTTAGCCACTTCGCTCCTGTCTATGCGTCCGGGGTATTCGTCCGCCGGACTGCCGTTACTTCATGGGCGTACTCATCGCGTACTCATCGAGTGCTCATCGCAATCTCGACCTACTTCCATCTCGCGAGGTACCTGACTGGGGCGCACGGCGGCGTGACCGCGTGCCGTGCGCTGGTGCGTGTTGCCGGGCGCGGGGCCCGTCAGTGGGCCGACTGCCGGTCGGCCGGACCTGCTCCCGCCCCGAGGTGCTCCCGCAGGGCGCCGGGGTCGAGCGCGCCCTGGGCCTTGAGGGCCCGGGGGAACGCCCGGCGGCGGACCGCGAGGTCGAGGCAGTTCGGGTCGGGGTGCAGATACGCGCCCCGGCCCGGCAGAGTGCCGCGGGGATCGGGGACGCATCCGCCCTCGCCCGCCACGACACGCAGCAGCTCGTGCTTGGCCGCGCGCTTGCGGCAGCCCACGCAGGTGCGTTCAGGGCATGCCCGGACATGCGTCCGGCCAGACACGTTCAAGTCTACCCCTCCGAAGGGACTCACCGCCGCCGAGTAGATTCCCGGGGGCACATGACAACGTTGCTAGCGGTTGGAGGATTCCTCGGCGGGGGCCTCGGTGTCCGGACGGATGTCGATCCGCCAGCCGGTCAGCCGGGCGGCCAGCCGGGCGTTCTGCCCCTCCTTGCCGATCGCCAGCGACAGCTGGTAGTCCGGCACGATCACCCGGGCGGAGCGCTGGGCCAGGTCGACGATCTCCACCTTCGTCACCCGGGCGGGCGACAGCGCGGCGGCGACCATCTCGGCCGGGTCCTCCGACCAGTCAACGATGTCGATCTTCTCGCCGTGCAGCTCGGCCATCACGCCGCGCACCCGCATGCCGTTCGGGCCGATGCAGGCGCCCTTGGCGTTCAGGCCCTGCCGGCGCGACCAGACCGCGATCTTGGTGCGGTGGCCGGCCTCGCGGGCGATCGCGGCGATCTCCACCGAGCCGTCCGCGATCTCCGGGACCTCCAGCGCGAACAGCCGCTTCACCAGGTTCGGGTGGGTCCGCGACAGCGTCACCGACGGGCCGCGGACACCGCGCCGCACGCCCACCACGTAGCACTTCAGCCGGGTGCCGTGCCGGTAGTCCTCGCCCGGGACCTGCTCCTGCGGCGGCAGGATGGCCTCCAGCTTGCCGATGTCGACCAGCACGCTCTTCGGGTCGTTGCCCTGCTGGACGACACCGGTGACGATGTCGCCCTCCTTGCCCGCGTACTCGCCGAAGGTCTGGTCGTCGGCGGCGTCCCGCAGCCGCTGCAGGATGACCTGCTTGGCGGTGGACGCGGCGATCCGGCCGAAGCCCGACGGGGTGTCGTCGAACTCCTTCGGCTCGACGCCCTCCTCCAGCTCGGACGCGTCCTCCAGCGCCCAGACCGTCACGTGGCCGGTCTTGCGGTTCAGCTCCACCCGCGCCCGGCGGCGCGAGCCCTCGGTGCGGTGGTACGCGATGAGGAGGGCCGACTCGATCGACTCGACCAGCAGGTCGAACGGCACGCCCTTCTCGGTGACCAGCCCGCGCAGGGCACTCATGTCGATGTCCACGACTACGCCTCCTCTTCCTCTTCGTCCACGTCCGCGATGTCGGCGGCGGCGTCGAGCAGTTCCTCGTCCTTGCGGTTGAACTCGACCTGCACCCGGGCCCGCGCGATCTCCGCGAACTCCAGTCGGCGCTCCTTGGGGCGGCCGCGCCCCTTCACCGGCTGCACCTCGACCAGCGCGCCGTCCTCGTCGCTCTCCAGCACCCGCGCGGTCAGCTCCGCGCCGTCCACCAGCTTCACCGCCGCCAGCCGGCCGGTCGCCCGGCGCCAGTGCCGCGGCTCGCTCAGCGGGCGCTCGGCACCCGGCGAACCGACCTCCAGCAGGTAGGGGGCCTCGCCCATCAGGTCGGAGGCGTCCAGCGCCTGGCTCACCAGGCGGGAGAACTCGGCGATGGCGTCGAGGTCGACGCCGCCGTCGGCGTCCACGTCGATCTGCACCTGGCGGCGGCTGCCGGCCTGGGTCACCTTCACCTCTTCGAGGTCGAGCCCGGCCTCGGCGGCCAACGGCTCCAACAGGGCGCGCAGCCGGTCAGTGGGGGTGGTGCTCATCCGGGTGACTCCTCGGCCGCGTCTGCTGTTGTCGAAGGTGCTAACTCACCGCGAAGCCTATCGGGTCAACCCCCGAACCACCGATTCCGACCCGGGGCGCCCGCACCCCCTGCGAGGAACCTCACAACGGTCGGATACCGTCCAAGCTCCGTACGGGGCTCGTGTGGCTCCGGTAGAGATTCTCCCGACGGGGGGCACCCGGCCCCCACCGACCCCGCTGGAGCCACGATGCCCGTGCCCGCACGCCGGACCTTCCTGGCCCTCGGGGCGCTCGCCGGGTTCCAGCTGCTCACCGGCTGCACCGGCGACCACCCCGCGCAGCCCGCGCGGCCGGGCGCCGAGGACCCCGACCTTCCGCTGCGGCGCCGTCAACTCGCCGCCACCGACGCCCTGCTGGCCGACTACGACGCCGTCCTCGCCGCCGCCACCGCCGCCGACGCCGACAAGCTCGGCGACCTGCGCGAGGACCTGCTCCGGCACCGCGAGGCGCTCGCCCCGGCCGCCGCCTCCCCCGCGCCCTCCGCGTCCCCGTCCTCCACCGCCTCCGCCTCCCCCTCGACGCCCTCCCCCGCCCGGACGGCCGCCGACCTGGCCGCCGCCGAACTGCGCACCGCCGAACTGCGGCTGGCCGACCTCGCCGCAGCCTCCCCGGAGCTGGCCCGCACCCTCGCCTCGGTCGCCGCCTCCGACGCGGCCCACGCGGCGGCCCTCGGCGACAGCACAGCGCCCGCCGCCGACCCCTCCCCCTCCACCTCCCCCGCGGCCCCGCCCGCCGCGCTCCCCACCGCCGACGCCGACGCCCTGCAGGCGGCCCTCGCCGCCGAGCACGCGGCCGTCTACGGCTACGGCGTGGTCGGCGCCTTCCTCCCCGCCGGCCCCCGGCGCGAGGACGCCCGCGGCAGCTACGCCGCGCACCAGGCCCGCCGCGACACCTGGCAGCGCGTCCTGGCCGCCGGGGGCGCCTCCCCCACCGCCGCGGCCGCCGGCTACCGCCTCCCCTTCCAGGTCAAGGACGCCGACACCGCCGCCCGGCTGGCCGCCCACCTGGAGACCCAGCTCACCGCCGCCTACGCCGACCTCGCCGCCCGCGCCGCCTTCCGCGCCCCGGCCGCCGCCGCCCTGCGCGAATCCGCCCTGCGCGCCGCCCACTGGGGCGCCGACCTCCCCGCCCTCCCGGGCCTCGCCGCCGACCGGTAGAGAGCCCTACCGGGGAGGCGAAATCAGGGGCCCGGGGAACGGCGGGTCGATGCTGCTGACGGCCGGAGCCCATCGAAGTGCCCGTGCTGCTGCGTGCCTGAAACAGAACCCGAAGCGGCGGCACCCAACGGCAGTGCACCGTCAGCAGACCGGGCCTCGCCGTTCCCCGAGCCCCTGGATGCGCGTCCCGCCGTCCCCTCACGACCCGCCCCGGATAATCGTCCCCATGGCACAACCTGCGCGGTTCAGCGTCCCGGAACGTCTCGTCGAGTCGGTGCGGGCGGAGGACGACCCCGCCGGGGAGTCCTGGTTGGCGGAGTTGCCCGGGCTGGTCGCGCAGCGGCTCGCGCACTGGCGGCTGGTGCCGGAGCGGGTGGTCGAACCGGGCGGCCGGGGCAGCGTGATGGTGTACGCGCACCGCGCGGACGACCTGGCCCCCGTGGCGCTGAAGGTGGCCCGGCCGTCCGCCGAGGCCGCCGCGCTGCGGGTGTGGGCGGGCCGGGGCGCGGTGCTGCTGCTGGACGAGGCGGACGGGTCGCTGCTGCTGGAGCGGCTGCACGGCGAGGTCCCGCTGCGTTCGCTCGCCGAGCCGAAGGCGATGCTGGAGGCCACCAGCCTGCTGCGCCGGCTGTGGGTGCAGGCCCCGCCGGAGCACCCGTTCGAATCGCTGGCCGACCGGGCCGGGCGGGTCGCCGACCGGATCGCCGGGCGCCGCGCGCTGCCCGCCGCGGTCGACGCCGGGCCGCTGGTGGACGAGGCCCTGGAGGCGGTGGCGCTGGCCGCGGACGGCGGCGACTGGCTGCTGCACGGGGACTTCCAGCACGGCCGGGTGCTGGCCGCGGACCGCTCCCCGTGGCTCGCGGTGGCGCCGCGCCCGCTGGTCGGCGACCGGGCCCACGACCTGGCCCGCCTGGTGCTGGACCGGATCGACACCCTGGCCGCCTCGCCCGGCCCGCGCGGCGCGGCCCGGCGGCGGCTGGCGCAGCTCGCCGAGGCGGTGGAGCTGCCCGCCGACCGGGTCCGGGCCTGGACCCTGCTGCGGGCGGTGGACACCGCGCTGGGGGCGTTCGCGGCGGGCGACGCGGCGGCGGCCGAGCTCCGCCTGGAGTTCGCGGCCTGGCTGTGAGACCGGGGCGATCGGCCGGCCGCGGCGGCAGGTAGTAACGTCCCGCTTCATGGAGCAGCTCACCGGGGTGACGATCGAGGCCATCGACCTGGCGGCGTGGGCGCCCGCCGTGCTGGAGGTCCAGGCGGTCGCGTTCGGGCTGGGACCGCACGAGGTCGCGGTGCGGCTGCCGATCGTGGGCCGGCACGCGCTGCAGCCGGGGGTGGTGGCGCTGGGCGCGATGTCCCGGGGGCGGCTGGTGGGTTTCGGGTACGGGATGCCGAACCAGCGGACGCACTGGTGGTCGACGGTGATCGAGCCGTACCTGGCGGCGCGCGGCCACGAGGACTGGCTGGACGGGGTGTTCGCGGTGACGGAGCTGCACGTGCTGCCGGAGTTCCAGGGCCTCGGGGTGGGCACCCGGCTGATCCGTTCGCTGTGCGGGCGGTCGGGCCTGGACCGGTCGATCCTGTCGGCGATCGACGCGGAGACCCCGGCCCGTCGGCTGTACCGCTCGCTCGGCTACCGGGACCTGGCGCCGGCGGTGCGCTTCCCGAACACGGCCCGCCCGTACGCGGTGATGGGCGCGCACCTGCCGCTGCGCGACCCGGCCCGGGGCTGACGGCGGATCAGAACAGCACGCTCATGAACGCGCCGACCTCGCGGAAGCCGACCCGGCGGTAGGCGGCGCGGGCCCGGACGTTGAAGTCGTTGACGTACAGCGAGACGACGGGGGCGACCTCGGCGAGGGCGGTGTTGACCACGGCGGCCATGCCGCTCTCGGAGAGCCGCTTGCCGCGGTGCTCGGGGGCGACCCAGACGCCCTGGATCTGGCAGGCGGCGGCGGTGACGGCGCCGATCTCAGCCTTGAAGACGACCCGGCCGTCCTGGTCGAAGCGGGCGAACGAGCGTCCGCCGGAGACCAGTTCGGCGACCCGGGCCTGGTAGAGCAGCCCGCCGTCGCCGGCCAGCGGGGAGATGCCGACCTCCTCGGTGAACATGGCCACGCAGGCGGGCATCAGCGCCTCGACCTCGGACCGGCCGACCCGGCGCACCAGCGGGTCGGGCTCGACCTCGGTGACGGGCGTGGAGGTGGCCATCAGCGGCTGGTGGGCGCGGACGTCGCGGGCCGGGCCCCAGGAGCGCTCCAGCAGCGCCCAGAGCATCGCGGTGGCCTCGGCGGGGCCGACGATGGAGGAGCAGCGGCGGCCCTGCCGGCGGGCCCGCTCGGCGAAGGCCCGGACGGCCTCGGGCCCGGCGCCCACCGGGACCAGGTTGGCCCCGGCGTAGCAGAGCGCGTCCAGCCGTCCGTGGGCGTCGTGCCAGCCCCACATCTCGCCGCCGAGCCGCCAGGGGTCGAGGCCGACGGCCTCCACCCGGGTGGCGACGAAGGCGTTGGCGACGGGGTCGCGGTGCAGGATCTCCAGCGCGTCGTCGAGGTCGGGGGCCTCCAGCACGCGGGTGGCGGCGAGCGCCCGGGCGGCCTGGAAGGGGCCGGGCAGCATCACACCTCGGTCGAGCACGGGGGCACCTCTCGAACGGGCGGGGCCGCCCGCTGGGCGGCCCCGCCGGGGGACTTCAGGCCGTCACTCGGCGGCCACGACCACGGGGGCGCCGGATTCGACGCCCTCCTCCTGCATCTGCTCGGCCAGCTTCATGGCCTCCTCGATCAGGGTCTCGACGATCTTCGACTCGGGCACGGTCTTGATCACCTCGCCCTTGACGAAGATCTGGCCCTTGCCGTTGCCGGAGGCCACGCCGAGGTCGGCCTCGCGGGCCTCGCCGGGGCCGTTGACGACGCAGCCCATGACGGCGACCCGCAGCGGCACCTCCATGCCCTCCAGGCCGGCGGTGACCTCCTCGGCGAGCTTGTAGACGTCGACCTGGGCGCGGCCGCAGGACGGGCAGGAGACGATCTCCAGGCCGCGCTGGCGCAGGTTCAGCGACTCCAGGATCTGGATGCCGACCTTGATCTCCTCGGCCGGCGGGGCGGACAGCGAGACCCGGATGGTGTCGCCGATGCCCTCGGCGAGCAGCGCGCCGAACGCCACCGCGGACTTGATGGTGCCCTGGAAGGCCGGGCCGGCCTCGGTGACGCCGAGGTGCAGCGGGTAGTCGCAGGCGGCGGCGAGCTGCCGGTAGGCGTTGATCATCACGACCGGGTCGTTGTGCTTGACCGAGATCTTGATGTCGCGGAAGTCGTGCTCCTCGAACAGCGAGCACTCCCACAGCGCGGACTCCACCAGCGCCTCGGGGGTGGCCCGGCCGTACTTCTCCAGCAGCCGCTTGTCGAGCGAACCGGCGTTGACGCCGATCCGGATCGGCACCCCGGCGTCCTTGGCGGCCTTGGCGA
This sequence comes from Kitasatospora sp. NPDC004272, assembly GCF_053603035.1. Lineage (NCBI taxonomy): Bacteria > Bacillati > Actinomycetota > Actinomycetes > Kitasatosporales > Streptomycetaceae > Kitasatospora > Kitasatospora sp. NPDC004272. Next base: position 7,120 of record NZ_JBSGET010000096.1, read on the forward strand.
TCTCGCCGACCTTGTCGTCGAACGCCTTGATGTTGCCGGGGTTGACCCGGACCGCGGCGCAGCCGGCGTCGATCGCGGCGAACACGTACTTCGGCTGGAAGTGGATGTCGGCGATCACCGGGATCTGCGACTTGCGGGCGATGATCGGCAGCGCGTCGGCGTCGTCCTGCGAGGGCACGGCGACCCGGACGATCTGGCAGCCCGAGGCGGTCAGCTGGGCGATCTGCTGCAGCGTGGCGTTGACGTCGGAGGTGAGCGTGGTGGTCATCGACTGCACCGAGACCGGCGCGTCGCCGCCGACCGGCACGTTGCCGACCATGATCTGACGCGAGTGGCGGCGCTGGGCCAGCGGCTTGAGCGGCAGGGAGGGGATACCGAGCGAGATCGCGGTCATGTGCGCAGTTTTTTCCTCTGGAGAGGTTCGGTGAGTCGGGGCGCGCGCGCCGTGGTGGCGGGCGCCCGGCGTCCAACGGTACGGCACGGCCGGGTGGCGGAGCACACCCGGCCGCGGGTGGCGCGCGGCTAGTTGATGCGCACCGGGTTGACGATGTCGGCGGCCATCACGAGGCCGGTGAAGCAGACGAAGATCCCGGCGACCACGTAGGCCAGCGGCATCAGCCGGGCCACGTCGAACGGCCCGGGGTCGGGGCGCCGCAGCACCTTGGCGGCGGTGCGGCGGACCGACTCCCACAGGGCGCCGGCGATGTGGCCGCCGTCCAGCGGCAGCAGCGGCAGCATGTTGAACAGGAACAGCATGAAGTTCATGTACGCGAGCATCTGGACGAAGAAGGCCAGCTGCTGGGTGGCGGGCAGGTCCATCGCGAACACGTCGCCGCCGAGCCGTGCCGCGCCGACCATGCCGACCGGGGAGTCCTGCTCGCGCGGGGCGCCGTCGACCACGGAGTGCCACAGGCCGGGGATCTTGCCGGGCAGCTGGCCCAGCGACTCCACGCCGTGGCTCGCCATCTTGCCCATCTCGTCGAGGCTCCCGCCGACCGACAGGTGCTGGACGCCGGTGGCGGGGGTGATGCCGAGGAAGCCCGCGGTGACGGTCTTGTCCTTGATCGGGACGCCGTCCTCGTCCATCGCGGCGAGGGTGTTGGTCTTGATGTCGGCGGCCAGCGTCTCGGCGGCGCCGTCCTTGTGCCGGACCTCGATCGCCACGTGCTTGCCGGCCGAGTCCCGGATCAGGGCCTGCAGCTGGGCGTAGTCGTGGATCGCGACCCCGTCGAAGACCTTGATGGTGTCGCCGGCCCGCAGCCCGGCCGCGTTGGCCGGGGACTTCTCGGCGTCGGCCGCGCAGGTGTCGGTCTTCTCGCCGTACGGGACGACGCACTCGCTGACCGAGCTGACGGTCGGCGTGGAGCGGGTGACGCCGATGCCCATGAACAGCGTGAAGAACAGGCCGATCGCCAGGACCAGGTTCATGCCCGGGCCGGCGAACATCACGATGACGCGCTTCCACGGCTTGCGGGTGTAGAACAGCCGGGTCTCGTCGCCGGGCTGCAGCTCCTCGTAGGAGGCGGCCCGGGCGTCCTCGATCATGCTCCGCCAGGGGGAGGAGGACCGCTTCGTTATCCGGCCGTCCGCGCCCGGCGGGAACATGCCGATCATCCGGATGTAGCCGCCGAACGGGATCGCCTTGAGGCCGTACTCGGTCTCGCCGCGCCTGGTCGACCAGATCGTCCGGCCGAAGCCGACCATGTACTGCGGCACCCGGATCCCGAACAGCTTCGCGGTGGACAGGTGGCCGAGCTCGTGCCAGGCGATCGAGAACAGCAGCCCGACCACGAAGAGCAGGATGCCCAGCGCTTTCATCACCAAGTCCACCGCGTCGCCTCCGTCGTGCCTAACCTGCCGCCAGTTCCCGGGCCCGGGCGCGGGCCCAGTGCTCCGCCTGGAGTACGTCCTCCACAGTGAGCGAAGTTCCCGCCGCCGGGGTGCCGTGTTCGGCGACCACCTTCGCCACAGTGTCCACGATTCCGGTGAAGGGCAGCACGCCCTTCAGGAAAGCGTCCACACATTCCTCGTTCGCGGCGTTGAAGACCGCGGGAGCGGTCCCGCCGAGCGTACCCACCTCGCGGGCCAGCTCGACCGCCGGGAAGGCCACGTCGTCCAGCGGGAAGAACTCCCAGGTCGCGGCCTTGGTCCAGTCGCAGCCGGGCGCCGCGCCGGGCACCCGGTCGGGCCAGCCGAGGCCCAGCGCGATCGGCATCCGCATGTCCGGCGGGCTCGCCTGGGCCAGCGTGGAGCCGTCCGTGAACTCCACCATCGAATGAACGACCGACTGCGGATGGACCACCACCTCGATCCGGTCGAAGGGCACGTCGTACAGCAGGTGCGCCTCGATCACCTCCAGGCCCTTGTTCACCAGGGTCGCCGAGTTGATCGTCACCACCGGGCCCATCGCCCAGGTCGGGTGCGCCAGCGCCTCGGCCGGGGTGACGCCCGCCAGCTGCTCGCGGGTGCGGGTGCGGAACGGGCCGCCGCTGGCGGTCACCACCAGCTTGCGGACCTCGGCGCGGGTGCCGCCGGCCAGCGCCTGGAACAGCGCGGCGTGCTCGGAGTCCACCGGCACGATCTGGCCGGGCTTCGCGACCGCCTTCACCAGCGGGCCGCCGACGATCAGCGACTCCTTGTTGGCCAGCACCAGCACCCGGCCGGCCCGCAGCGCGGCCAGCGTCGGGGCCAGGCCGATCGAACCGGTGATGCCGTTCAGCACCGAGTGGCACTCCGAGGCGGCCAGCTCGGTCGCCGCGTCCGGGCCCGCCAGCACCTCGGGCAGCGGGGCCCCGCCGGCCTTCGCCGCCAGCGCCGCGCGCAGCGGCCCCACCGCCGCCGGGTCGGCCACCGCCACGGCGCGCACGCCGAGCGCGACGGCCTGCTCGGCGAGCAGCTCCACCCGGCCGCCGGCCGCGGACAGCGCGACCACCTCGAACCGGTCGGGGTTGCGGAGCACCACGTCGATGGCCTGGGTGCCGATCGAACCGGTCGAGCCCAGGATGACCAACTCCCGGGGGCCCTGCGGGTCCCGGACGACCGGAGTGAAGCGCGACTGCGGATGGGCGAGCGAGTTCATGCCCCCATTGTGTCCTGCCGCCGGGCCTGCCCCGGCCCCCGGCGCGAACGCCCCGCCGACCGCCGGGGGCAGCGGCGGGCGGGGCGTCCGGAGTCCTGCCGGGGCCGCTCAGAGGTCCAGACCGGTGAGGACCAGCACCTTCTCGAAGGTGAAGTCGTCCATCGCGTAGCGCACGCCCTCGCGGCCCACGCCGGAGTCCTTCACCCCGCCGTACGGCATCTGGTCGGCCCGGTAGGACGGCGCGTCGCCGATCACCACGCCGCCGACCTCCAGCTCGCGGTGGGCCCGGAACGCGGTCTGCACGTCGTGCGTGAACACGCCCGCCTGCAGGCCGAACGCCGAGTCGTTGACGGCGGCGAACGCCTCCTCGGTGCCCTCCACCCGGTGCAGCGACAGCACCGGGCCGAACACCTCGGCCCTGGCCAGGATGGCGTCCGCGGGCAGCTCGGCCAGCACGGTCGGGGCGTACGCGGCGCCGTCCCGGCTGCCGCCGGTCAGCAGCTTGGCGCCCTTGGCGACCGCGTCCTCGACCCAGGACTCGACGCGCACGGCCGCATTCTCGTCCACCAGCGGGCCGACGTCGGTGGCCTCGTCCGACGGGTCGCCGGTGACCTGGGCCCGGACCTTCTCGACGACCTTCTCCACCAGGCGGTCGTAGACGCTCGCGTCGGCGATCACCCGCTGCACCGAGATGCAGGACTGGCCGCCCTGGTAGTTGGCGAACAGCGCGATCCGGCTCGCCGCCCAGTCGAGGTCCGCCTCGGAGCTCCAGTCCGCCAGCACCACGGCCGCGGCGTTGCCGCCGAGCTCCAGGGTGACGTGCTTGCGCGGCACCGAGTCCATGATCTGGTAGCCGACCTTGTCGGAGCCGGTGAACGAGATCACCGGCAGGCGCTCGTCCCGCACCAGCGCGGGCATCTTGGCGTTCTCCACCGGCAGCACGCTCCAGGAGCCGGCCGGCAGGTCGGTCTCGGCCAGGATCTCGCCCAGCACCAGGGCGGACAGCGGGGTGGCCGGGGCGGGCTTCAGGATGATCGGCGCGCCCACCGCGATCGCCGGGGCCACCTTGTGCGCCACCAGGTTCAGCGGGAAGTTGAACGGCGCGATGCCCAGCACCGCGCCGCGCGGGAAGCGCCGCACGATCGCGTACCGGCCGGTGCCGCCCGGGTCGGTGTCCAGCCGCATGGTCTCGCCGTTGGTGCGGCGGGCCTCCTCGGCGGCCCAGCGGAACACCGACACGGCCCGGCCGACCTCGCCGCGCGCCCACTTGATCGGCTTGCCGTTCTCCGCGGTGATCAGCCGGGCGATCTCCTCGGTGCGCTCGGCCAGCCGCTTGGCGACGTGGTCCAGCGCGGCCGCCCGCTGGTGCGCCGGGGTCGCGGCGAACACCGGCACCGCGGCGGCGGCGGCCGCCACGGCCTCCTCCACCTGCGCGTCCGTCGGCACGCCGACCGTCGCCACCAGACCGCCGTCGTGCGGGTGGCGCACCTCGAACGCCGTCTCGCCGCTCGCCCGCCGCCCGGCCAGCCAGAACTCATGAGTGGTGGTCACGGTCGCACCGGCCCCTTCCCTCGAAAGACTTGTCGCCTTCACGGTAGGGGCCGGGATCGGGGTTTCCGATTGGACGGACGGGACGAAACCGGGACTCGATTAGGACGCCGCGGAGGACGGGACGGCCTACTCCTCGCCCGACCTGAGCGCCAGCCACAGCTCCATCCGGACGTCGGTGTCGTCCAGCGAACGCCCGAGCAGCTCCTCGACCCGGCGCATCCGGTAGCGCAGCGTGTGCCGGTGCACGCCCAGGTCGGCCGCGGCCGCGTCCCACTGGCCGTGCCGGGAGAGCCAGGCCCGCAGCGAGGCGACCAGGTCGCCGCGGGCGGTGCGGTCGTGCTCGCGCAGCGGGCGCAGCAGGCCCTCGGCGAACGCGGTGACGGCGTCCTCGCCGAGCAGCGGCAGCAGCGAACCGGCGCCGACCTCCTCGTGGTCGACGGTGCGCCGGCCGCCGCGCTGGGCGACCGCGAGGGCCCGCTCGGCCTGGGCCCGGGCGGTGCCCGCGTCCTCCAGCTCGGCCGGGGCGGAGACGCCCAGCGACAGGCCCTCGTGCTCCTCGACGGCGCCCAGGCAGGCCCGGTGCACCGAGCCGTTGTCCAGCGCGAGCACCGTCAGCCGCGGCCCGTGCGCGCCGTCCTCGCGGGACACCAGCAGCTTCTCGCCGACCTTGCCGCCGGCGTTCTCGGCCCGGTCGGCGAGCTCGCCGAGCGCCTCCGCGGCCTCCGGGCCGGGCCCGGCGGCCGCCACCAGCACCCGCACGGTGCCCTCGGGCAGGCCGCCGAACAGCCCGGCGGCGACCTGCCGGGCGGTGCCGACCTCGCCGGCCAGCACCATCCGCAGCAGCGCGGCGCCCATCTTCTCCTCGGCCTGCCGCAGTTCGCGCGAGCGCTCCAGGGTGAGGGTGAGCAGCGCGACGGCCGCGTTCAGCACGTACCGCTCGGTCGGGGTGATCCGGTCCTCGGTGCCGACCGCCAGGAAGCCGCGCGGGCGGCGGTCCGCCCCGAGCGACTGGACCACCACGTAGTCCTCGTCGGCGGTGTCGATCGTCCCGGCCCGGCCCTGCAGGGCGGCGCTCGACGGGGCCGGGCGGCGGCGCAGCCGGTCGACCTCGGCGGCCAGCCGGCCGGCCCGCCGGGCGGCCCAGTCGGGGGCCACCGCGGACAGCGCGCCGGAGCCGTCGTACAGCGCGGCCCAGCCGCCCAGCCGGGCCGCCAGCCGGCGCACCACCGCGGTGGTGCCGTCCTTGCCGAGCGCGGCCCGGGTCAGCTCCTCCTGCGCCTCGAAGCTGGTGGTGACGGCCTCGTACTGCTCGGCGGCCAGCGCGGCCGAGACGGTCTTGGAGATCGCGATGAACGGCGTCGCCTCCGGCACCCGCAGCAGCGGCAGCCCGCGCTGCGCGGCGGCCTCCACCAGCGCCTGCGGCACCTCGCTGTGCGAGAGGCCGACGCCCAGCCCCAGGCCGACCACGCCCGCGTCGGCCAGCCGGTGCACGTACGCCTGCAGCCCGGCGGCCCCCTTGCCCAGCTTGATGCCGGTGGTCAGGAGCAGCTCTCCCCCCTCCAGGAAGGGGGTCGGGTCGTCCAACTCGCTGGTGTGCACCCAGCGGACGGGTCGTTCCAGGTGGTCCGCGCCGGCCAGCACCGTCAGGTGGAGCGCGGTGGTGCGGACGACGGAGGCGAGAGTGGGGGGCATGGCACCTTCGGTGGTTCGACCTGGACGCGCCGTTGCGGCCGGGCGAGGAGGGGTCTCCCCCCATTATGGACGCTCCGGACAACCCGGAGTGCCGAAATCCGCCGGTCCGTAGCTTCCGTGACCCAACGATGATCGGCCCGCGACCCGCCCGCTCAGTGCCGCAGGTCGACCAGCAGCGGCGGCACCTGCTCCCCCGTCACCGAGGTCAGCGAGATCACCGCGTGCCCGGACGGCAGCGCGTGCGCCAGGTCGGACGGCGACCAGCGGTGCCGCTCGACGTCCCGGGTGGTGACCGACTCGGTCTGCGCGGTGGTGCCGGACAGCGCCTTGCGCACCAGCCGGCCGGCGCGGCGAACCGTTCCTCCGGAGGTGTCCGGGACGTGCGTCACCGCGGTCTCCCGCACCAGGTGGGTGCCCCACGCCTCGGAGAACAGCCGGCCGTCCCAGGGCGCGATGCCGGGGAACGCCATCCGGTTGCCGACCGCGCCGAACAGCGGCGCCCGCAGCGCCTCCGGCAGGTCCGACAGCGTGCGCAGCAGCAGCACCACGCCCGCGTTGGCGCCGCGCAGCCGCTGCACGCCGCGCACCGCCTGCGCGTCGACCGCGGCGGTCGCGTCGTCCAGCACCAGCCCGGCGAACAGCTCGCGGTCCCGGCGGTCCGCGGCGGCCTGGGTGAACTGGCCCAGCAGCAGCCGCGACAGGATCCGGGCGGCCTCCGGGTGGCTGCGCTCGGGCAGCTTCACCCGCACCCGCAGCGGGTGCTCCAGGGCGCGCATCGCGAACGCGGGCTTGGCGTCCGGCCCGCCGGAGAACCCGGCCGCCAGCGCGGGCCGGTCCAGTAGCGCCAGCCGGTCCGCGAGCAGCGCGCCCGGGTCGTCGGCCCGGCCGTGCGCCCGCTCGCGCTGCTGCAGGTCCGCCTCGAACTCCGCCCACCGGCCCGACTTGCGCAGCCGCTCGCCGAGCTCCGCCCAGCCCTCCTCGTCCCCCGCCAGCAACGCGCGCAGCGCCCGCACCCCCGGGTAGCTGCCGTACGCCGCCCGGTACGGCCCGACCACCTGCTGCATCGCGGCCCGGGCGCTCTCCGCCCGCGGCGCCAGCTCGTCCGGCAGCAGCGCGTCGGCCAGCCGGGCCGCCGCCTCGTCCGAGTGCGGCACCGCGCCGTACAAGTCCAGGCCGTACGGGGCCCCCGGGTCGCCGGGGGCGATCACCACGTCGTACCAGTCGTCCGGCCCCAGGTCCGCGTCGGCCGCGCCGACCACCACCGCGCAGGCCGCGCCCGCCAGCGCCTGCAGGCACAGCGCCTCGGCGACCGGACGGGCCAGCGAGGCGGTCTTGCCGGTGCCGGCCGGGCCGACGGCGAGCAGCGAGGTGCCCAGCACCCGCGGGTCCAGCGCGAACCCGGCGTTGCGGTGGGTGACCGGGTTCTTCGGCACGTCCTGCGCCGTGCCCAGCCGCACCTGCCGCACCAGCAGGTCGTGCCGCGCCGCCCGCCCGCCCGGCAGGTCCCGCTGCTCGGACGGGTGCGCGCAGGCCGCCGCGCCCCTGGCCGCCAGCTGCTGCGCGAACTCCTGCCACGCGACCGGGTCCGTCCCCACCGTCCGCCACGCCTGGTGCAGCCGCACGTAGTCCACGTCCCCCACCGGCTCCCCGTCCAGCCGCCGCACGGCCTCACCGGCCGGCCGCAGCTCGGCCCACACGTCGACGACGGGGGCCGCCTCGGGGGTGGGCGGAACCTCGGTGACGGTGTGGGCGAGGACGGGGGCGATCCAGCGCCGCCACACCTCGCCCCAGCGGCCCATCCGTCCGAAGACCATCAGCACCAGGATGATCAGCGCGACGTTGACCGCGGCGGCGATCAGCAGGGAGATGACGAAGGAGTTGGGGGCCGTGAGCCCGATGGCGGTCAGCAGGCCCTGCACCAGGGAGACGCCTTCGAGGTAGACGAAGAGCCCGACCGCGAGGTTCAGCACCGCCCGCAGCAGCAGCGGCCCCGCCGGGGTCTTCGCCTGTTCGGCGGCCTTCGGGTCGTGCGGGGTGTGGTGCTGCCGGTAGATGCCGGGGGCGGCCTCGGGGCGGGGGGCGGTGGCCCAGGTGGGGAGGTGGAAGGGTGCGCGGGGCGGGGGGAGATGGGGGTGGGTGTGCTGGGTTCTCGCGTCGTTCAGTTCCACTTCGGGCCCCTCCTACGTTGCCGGCGGTGCCATACCCGCTCCGCCGTCCCACCGACACACCCGGGGCCAATGTAGTGGAGTGCGCGGGCGCGCAGCCGATCTTCGGCCACTGGCCGCGCCGGACAACTGGGACGGCCCAGCAGTACCGAGTGGCGCATGCCCGGGCCGCGCGGCCGGTCGTAGCCTGCGGTTACCGCGTCAAGAACTTGGAGAAGACAGATGAGCGCTGCAACGCCGCTCCCGCAGGAGCGCCGACTGGTCACCGCGATCCCCGGCCCGAAGTCGCAGGAGCTGCAGTCTCGCAAGCTCGGCGCGGTGCCGGCCGGCGTGGGCACCACGCTGCCGGTGTACGTGTCGCGGGCCGGCGGCGGCGTGCTGGAGGACGTGGACGGCAACAGCCTGATCGACTTCGGTTCGGGCATCGCCGTGACGAACGTGGGCAACAGCGCCGCGGCCGTGGTGGCGCGGGCGACCGAGCAGCTGGCCGCGTTCACGCACACCTGTTTCATGGTGACCCCGTACGAGGGCTACGTGGCGGTGGCGGAGCAGCTGAACGAGCTGACCCCGGGCGACCACGACAAGCGCACCGCGCTGTTCAACTCGGGCGCCGAGGCGGTGGAGAACGCGGTGAAGATCGCCCGCGCCTACACCAAGCGGACCGCAGTGGTGGTGTTCGACCACGGCTACCACGGCCGGACCAACCTGACCATGGGCCTGACGGCGAAGAACATGCCGTACAAGCAGGGCTTCGGCCCGTTCGCGCCGGAGATCTACCGCGTCCCGGTGGCGTACCCGTACCGCTGGCTGACGGGCGCGGAGAACTGCGCCGCCGAGGCCGCCGCACAGGCGATCGAGGTCATCACCAAGCAGATCGGCGCGGAGAACGTCGCGGCGATCATCATCGAGCCGATCCAGGGCGAGGGCGGCTTCATCGAGCCGGCCAAGGGCTTCCTGCCGGCGATCGTGGAGTTCGCGAAGGCGAACGGGATCGTGTTCGTGGCGGACGAGATCCAGACCGGTTTCTGCCGCACCGGCCAGTGGTTCGCGTGCGAGGACGAGGGCGTCGTCCCGGACCTGATCACCACCGCGAAGGGCATCGCCGGCGGCCTGCCGCTGGCGGCCGTGACCGGCCGGGCCGAGATCATGGACGCGGCGCACTCGGGCGGCCTGGGCGGCACCTACGGCGGCAACCCGGTGGCCTGCGCGGCCGCGCTGGGCGCGATCGAGACCATGAAGTCCGAGGACCTGAACGGCAGGGCGCGGCGGATCGGCGAGGTCATGCTGGGCCGACTGCGGGCTGTGCAGGAGAAGTTCGCCGACTCCGACCGGGTGCGCATCGGCGAGGTCCGCGGCCGCGGCGCGATGATCGCGGTGGAGCTGGTGAAGCCGGGCGGCAAGGAGCCGCACCCGGAGGCGACCGCGGCGATCGCGAAGGCCTGCCACGCGGAGGGCCTGGTGGTGCTGACCGCCGGCACCTACGGCAACGTGCTGCGCTTCCTGCCGCCGCTGGTGATCCCGGAGCACCTGCTGACCGAGGGCCTGGACATCCTGGAGTCGGCCTTCGCGGGCGTCTGATCCGGACCTCCGGAGCGGACGGATCCGCTGGTGGGCGGTGCGGGGGCGGGGCGGGGCGGATCCCGTCCCGCCCCCGCGCGTTCAGCCGCCGGACGGGTGGGTGGAGGTGGCCCCGCCGGTGGTGAAGATGCTGTGCACGATGGCGGGTCGGCCGTTCCGGGACTCGGCTTTGACGTACTGTCATCACAGATGGACAGCGAACAGCACCCACTGCCCACCACTCCGTCCGCCGCCGAGGCGGACGCACCTGACCGATCGACCGGCCGTCCCGCCCACACCCCCCGGGCCGCACGGCGCGGCGATCGCCTTGGCCGCCCCGGAGCTCTCCCCCCTGCTCCGGGGCGGCCGATTTTTGCTGTCCTGGCCATGACACTCGCGGTGGTGCTGACCGTCGTCTCCTGGCAGGTGGCGGTGGACGGGCCGCTGCTGGGGTTCGACACCGCGGTGCGCGACGGGGTGCGGCACCTGCGCCGGGCGATCGGTTCGACGCTGCTGAACCACCTGGGCGTGGCGCTGTCGGACCTGGGCGGCGGGCTGGTCGCGGTTCCGGTGCTGCTGGGCTGCGCGGGCCTGGCGGCCTGGCTGGCCCGGCGCGGGGGGCGTCCGCGCTGGTGGGTGCCGGTGCCGGTGGCGGTGGTGGCCGCGGTGCTGGTCCCGCTGCTGGTGGTGCCGGCGAAGGTGTGGTTCGCCCGGCCGGGCCCGTACGGGGTCCCGCTGGCCGGGAGCCAGTGGGGCTGGTACCCGTCGGGCCACACGGCGACCTCCTCGATCGCGTACGGGACGGCGGCGCTGCTGCTGGCCCGGGTGCTGTCGGCGGCGGCCGGGCGGCGGGTGGGCGCGGTGGCCGCGCTGGTGTGCCTGGGGGTAGGGGCGGGCCTGGTGTGGAGCGACTTCCACTGGCTGCTGGACGTGCTGGCGAGCTGGTGCCTGGCCGGCCTGCTGCTGCTCGGGCTGCGCCGACTGCTGCCGCGCCTGCTGCCGGACCGGCCGCGACCTGGCGACTGACGTTCCGTCAGCCGCCTTTTCGGTCCAGACCATTGACGCCCTCCCGGCCCGCGCGCACCCTGTTCCCCACCCATCAGCACACGATCGCCGGGAGGCGAATGTGCGTTCCCCAGTCATGCCCATGACGCGTTTCTCGGTGGCGGCCTCACTGCTCGCCCTGGCGGTGACGGCACTGCCGGTCCAACCGGCCGCGGCGGCGGCCGCCCCGATGCAGGTGTACGGCGCCTGGCACTGCAGCAACGACGCCTGCACCTGGGCGAAGACCCGCGACCTCGCCGAGTTCGACGCCGCCAACCACTGGCTGGTCGACCGCGGCGACGGCCGCCCCTCGGTGAACGTGGTGGTGCTGAGCTTCGTCAACCCGCTGCGGCTGCTGAACGGCACCACCGACGCGGGGAACGCCGCCGGGGTGCCGGTCGGCATGGACCAGCGGGTGGTGGACTACTTCACGGCGCACGGGATCCGGGTGATGCTCTCCATCGGCGGCATCACGTACACCGGCGACTGGGACACCGCGCTGGCCCAGAACGGCGCACTGCTCGGCCAGAAGGCGGCGGCGCTGGCGAGCAAGCTCGGCGTGGGCATCGAGATCGACTACGAGAACAGCAACAGCCCGAACCTGACCGGCCTGCAGGCGTTCGTGGACGCGTACCGGACCGCCCACCCGTACGACGCCTCGGGCGCGGACCCGACCGCCCGGCTGACCATCGACGTGGCCGCCGGGGACCGCTGGCTGATCGGCATCGACCAGTACGCCACCGCGCACTGGCTGACCACCGCGAACCCGGTGCTGGACTACGCCAACGCGATGGTGCCGAGCAAGCAGCCGTCCGCCTCCTCGGCGGTGGCCAACTGGCAGGAGCACCTGGACGGCAAGCCGACCTACAACCCGGCGATCCCGCCGCTGGCCCCGGCGAAGTTCACCGGCGGCCTGTACATCGCGGAGGGCTCGCAGGTCCGCCCGGAGTGCACCAACTTCGCGAACTCGGTGCAGAAGGCCACCGGCAGCTGGGTGCAGAGCGCCGCGCCGAACGGGGCGGGGACGACGCCCGGGCTGCTGGGCTTCATGTTCTGGGCGGCCGAGAAGCCGTCCACCCGGGGCGTGACCACCGCGCCGCCGAACAGCTGCGAGGGCGGGGTCGGCGCGGGGGCCACGGCCTTCGCGGCGCCGGTGCCGATGCCCCCGCTGCGCCAGGGCTGAGCGGCCGCGGACGGCGGGACGGTCAGCCCTCCTCGCCGGTGAGGCGCTGGACGGTGCCGGCCTCGCCGCTCTCCCGCCGCCAGGCGACGACCAGCTCGTCGCGGGTGCCGAAGCGGACCAGGTGGCGGCCCACCACGTCCTCCAGCTGGGCGAGGGCCTCCTCGGCACCCTCGACGGACAGCAGCAGCGCGCCGTCCTCGGCGGTGAGCTCGGCCCGGCCGGCGCCGAAGGCGAGCGAGCCGCGGCCGGTCTCCTCCGACCACTCGGCGGGGACCTTGCGACCCATGTGGGCGGCGAGCTGCTTGGCGTAGCGGGCGGGGCGGTCGGTGGTGACGCGGGCGGTGGAGCGGGCCACGGCGGACTCCTCGGATCGATGGCACGGAGGTGGTTAGGCTCGCCTAAGCTACTCGATTGCTGAGCCAAGCTCAACAAGTTATCGAGGCGAGATCGATCACCCTCCGTACCGTCCCCGAGCCGACCGCTAACCTGTGCCCATGACCTCCCCCGGCCCCGCCGACACCGCCGCGGAACTCGCCGACGCGCTCACCCGGGCGATGAAGCGGATCCGCCGACGGACCATGCAGCGGCTGGAACCGTACGGCCTCACCCCCGCCCAGGGCCGGGCGCTGCGCACCCTCGCCCACGCGCCCGGCTGCGAGAGCGCCCGGACCATGCGGCTGAGCGAACTCGCCGAGCGCCTGCACATCGCCCCGCGCTCCGCCACCACCGTGGTCGACGCCCTGGAGGAGGCCGGCCTGGTCGCCCGCACCCCCGACCCGGCCGACCGCCGCGCGGTGCGCCTGGTCCTCACCGAGGACGGGCACCGCGCGCTGGAGCGGATCTCCCGGGTCCGGCACGAGGTCGCCCAGGAGTACTTCGGCCCGGTCAGCCCCGCCGAACAGGACGCCCTGCTCCGCGCCCTGCGGCACGCCGAGGAGGTCTACGAGGCTGGCCCCACCCCGTAGCCCCGCCGGAGGCGTCCCCGTTCACGCCAGCCCCACCACCAGCCACATGAACGCCACCCCCAGCAGCGTGCAGGCGAGGGTGCCCTTGGACGGGTGCGGGCTGTGCGCCTCGGGCAGGATGTCGGAGGTCGCCAGGTACATCAGGAACCCGCCGAAGAACCCGAGGTAGAGCCCGAGCAGCTGTTCCGGGATGGTGAACAGCAGCGTGATCCCGGCCCCGGTGACGGGCGCGAGCGCGTCGGCGAACAGCAGCGCGACGGCCCGCCGCCGGTTGTTCCCGTACAGCCGGGTGAGGGTGTACGTGTTGAAGCCGTCCGCGAAGTCGTGCGCGACGACGGCGATGGCGACGACCGTGCCGACCGTCGTCCCGGCCTGGAAGGCGGCGCCGATCGCGAAGCCGTCCATCATGCTGTGCACGACCAGCGCGGAGGCGGCCGCGATCCCGACGCCCTGCTCGCGCTGCCGTTCGCCGGGCGCGTGGCCGTGCGCGTGGCTGTGCGCGTGGCCGTGGCTGTGCGCGGCGTACTCGCCCTCGTGGCCGCGGTGGATGGCGACGGCGCGTTCGACGACGTGGATGGCGAGGAAGCCGGCGGCGAACATCAGCAGCGCCTCGGGGACTCCGTGCAGCTGCTGCGGGGCCTGCTCCATCGCCTCGGGCAGCAGGTCGAAGGCGACCACGCCGAGCATCAGTCCGGCGGCGAAGCCGAGGACGAGGTGGCGGCGGTCCCCGGTGCGCTGGGCGACGAAGCCGCCGATCAGGGTCATCAGGAAGGCGCCCGCGGCGACCAGCACGGCGGTCAGTTTCGGCCTCCCCCGTCACGGTGCCGGGGGCCGGACGGCTGCGCTGACCGCTGCCCACGGGCATCCAGTCCGTCCGGCCCGGGCCGGACGGTGCCGGGCCCTGCGACCAGCCTGCGGGCGGCACCGGCGGCGCGCCGCCCGGACGGACCGTCGGGGTGACGGCCGGGGCCCCGGCGCAGCGGCGCTCAGCCGTCGTCGGCGGCCCGGTAGACCGCGGCGAGCTGCGGGGCGCCCTGCTCGGCCCAGTCGCGGCCGATCGCGGTGGCGTCGAGCTCGAAGCCGGTGCCGAGCACCATCAGCGGGCGGCCGTCGGCGGCGAGCCGCCAGCGGGCGTCGGGCACCCGGCGGCGGATCACCGTGCCGAGGTAGAGGCCGGCGTCGGTGCCGAGCCACTGGGAGACCTGCGGGTCGTCGCGCCAGCGGGGCAGCAGCTGGTCGAGGGCGGTCAGCGAGTCGACGGTGTCGTCGAGGCGGACGCCGGCCGACTCGGCGAGCTCGCGCAGCAGGCCGCACTCGGCGTACATCTCGGCCATCGCCAGTTCGCGCTCGTGCTCCTGCTCGGCCGTCTGCCGGGTGCCCCGAGCGGCCGCGCGCCGGTCGTCCCGGTGGCCGGGGAATCGGTTCTCCACTCCCCCAGCCTGACAGCCGGTCGGGCCGGCCGCCGGGCGGACCCGCCGGTTCCCGGCGGGCTCACGGGGTCAGCGGCAGTTCCAGGTGGGTGCGGGCCAGTTCTCGGATGCCGGGGCCGTCCATCAGGTGGATGCGCTGGTGGCCCTCCTCGCCGGTGAGGTCGAGCGCCTCGTCGGTGAACCGGCCGCAGGTCATCCGCAGGCCGCGGTCGGCGCCCTCCTCGCGGACGGCCTCGGCCAGGGTGGCGATCTCCTCGGCGGTGACCGGGCCGGGGCCGCGGGAGGCCCAGACCACCCAGCGGCCGGGCAGGCCGCTGCCGGGTTCGCCCTCGGCGGTGGCGACCAGGCCGGCCGGGCCGCGCAGCCGCACGCTCCAGTCCCGCAGGCCGCCCGCGGTCAGGACGGAGCGCACCAGCAGGGCGAACTCGCCGGGCGACAGCTCGCCGAGCGCGGGCACCGCCGAGGAGGCGCTGCCCCAGGGCAGCACGGCCTCGCCCGCGTACGGGTCGGGGGTGATCACGGCGGCCAGCGCGCGCAGCCGCAGCAGCGAGTCGTCGTGCTCGGCCTCCGCGTAGACGCCGCCGTCCGCGCCCTCGTCGCCGAGGTGCCCGGCGTCGGGGACGAGCCGGGTGCGGGCCAGCGCGTCGCGGTCGGCGTCGACGGAGAGCAGGCACTGCGGGGGCTGCCCGGGGACGCGCAGCCAGCCGTTGAGGACCACGCCGGCCAGCACCTCGTCGGTGTCGACGGCGTCGGCGGCCTGCAGGGCGCGCAGCGCGAGCCGGGCGGCCAGCCGCAGGTAGTCGGCGCGGACGTCGGCGGCGGGGCGGGGCACGGGGGCGACCTCGCCGGTCTCGGTGAGCCGGTAGCCGGCCAGCGCGGGGACGGTGTCCAGCGGCGGCAGGTCGAGGTCGAGGACGGCGGTGCGGGTGAGGGCGCGGAACACGGCGCGGCAGGGGGCGGGCAGGTCCCGGGTGGCGCCCTCGGCGGCGGCCAGGGCGCGTTCCAGCAGCGATTCGACGGCGGCGGGCTCGGCCTGCCGGTAGGCGCGGCGGCACTCCTCCAGGCTGTCGTTGTACTCCTGGACGGCCCGGGCCCGGGCCCGCTCGGCCTCCTCGTGGGCCTGCCGGGCGGCGACGGCGCCGCTGTCGGCGAGTTCGGCCTGCCGGGTGCGCCACTCGCGCAGCGCGCGCTGGTGGCGCAGCCGGGCCTGGGCGAGTTCGCGCTGGTAGCCGGAGTCCAGCAGGCGGCGCGAGCGGGGCAGGTCGGGGTCGGTGTCGGCGGGCTCGGGCGGCGCGAAGTCGGCCCAGTCGGGCTCGGGTTCGGCCTCGGGTCCGGCGTCCGGGAACGGTTTGGGCTGGTAGCTGCGCAGCTGGCTCCCGAAGTCCATCGCGGACACCGGCTGGGCGGCCCGGCGCAGCAGGTCGGCGAGGCGCTGGTGGTCGGCCTGGACGGCGAGGGTGCGGTGGTGGGTGAGCGCGGCGGCCCGGCCGTGCGCGGCGACCGGGTCGTCCGCCGCTTCCGCCGCTTCGGCCGGTCCGGGCTGCGCGGGCACCGCGGTCGGGGCCGGTCCGGCGGAGCGGTCCCCGGCGGGACCGGCGGTGTCGGATGCGGTGTCGGATGCGGTGTCGGGTTCCTCGTCCTCGTCGGCGCCGAGCTCGCGGAAAAGCGAGGCGAGGAATCCGGGCTGGAGCACCGTGGTGGTGCCGTCGGGGCTGCCCTCGGCTGGATGCTGCATCGGCGGTGCTTCCCCCTGCTCGTCCGGTCGTCCGGTCGTCCGGCGCACGTCGGCGGGCCGCCGCGGCGGGGCCCGAGCAGCATTGTCCCCCGTCCGGGCTCCGCGGTCAGCCAACACCGGTGGTTTGGCCGACCCTTGACGTCCGGTCAGTCCAGGGGCCGGGCCCGAGGGCCGGTGTGACACCGGCCCTCGGCACGGTCCGTGGCACCAGCCCCCGGGGAGCGGTCAGTTGGTGCGGGTGTTGGTCAGGTGCAGCCCGATGTAGCCGACGTAGATCCGGCCGCTGCCGGAGCAGTCGTCCAGGTAGTGCACCCGGGGGGCGGTGCCGCCGCCGCCGATTCGCAGGTGGGCGCCCATGAACGCGCGGCAGGAGGAGTCGACGACGGCGGGGACGGGCAGCATCCGCTGGCGCTTCCACTTGCCGTGGCTGGCGACGGTGCGGGACTCGCCGCGGACCGCCTTGCGCGGCGGGAAGCGGTGGCAGCCGGGCGGGGTGTGCTCGCACCACTGCTTGAAGTCGCCGCCGGCCTTGCCGTGGACGGCCGCGTCCGCGTACTCCTGGAGCGCGGTCAGGCCGTCCCAGGTGAGCCGGGCCCAGCCGTCGGCCTCGCTCTGGCCGTCCAGGGCGAGCGTCTCCTTGCTGTCGCCGGTGAACTGCAGCAGCGGGAACTCGCCGAAGCGGTCGACGAGTTCGCCGAAGCTGACCGGCCCGGTGCCGCACCGGGAGCGGCGCGGTTCGCGCGGGGGCTCGATCCGCAGCCGGCAGCGCTCCAGGCGCACCGGCGGGCGCTCGACGACGGCCCGGGGCGCGGCGGGGGCCTTGCGGACCTCGGGCGGCAGCCACAGCGCGGGGACGGCGTCCAGCGGGGCGGGCAGCGGCAGTTCGGCGGCGATCCGGCGCGGTTCGCGGGCCAGCAGCGCGGCGGCCCGGCGCGGGTTCTCGTCGATCCGGCCGCGCGGCAGGACGGGGTGGCGGGCGGCGTCGGCCCGGGAGGCCGGGTCGACCTCGGGCAGGAAGGTGCGCACCGCGCCGCCGTACACCTTGTGGTACTCCAGGGCCAGGTTGAACCGGGGCAGCGCGCCGTGCCCGAGCACGTACAGCGAGGCCAGGCCGGGGAGTTGGCGCAGCAGCGGGTCGAGCACCTGGTGCCGCCACCGCTCGACCGGGACGGCGGGCGGCACGCTGGCCACCACGGTGGGCAGCTGCCGTTCGGGGTCGCAGAGTTCGTCGATCAGGCCGTCCAGGTCGGCGGGCGCCAGCAGCCGGGGGGCGACGGTGAGCGGCACGGGGCCCTCGGCGGCGTCGAGCAGCGGCAGCAGGCGGCGGACCAGGTCGGGAACGGGTGCCCGGCCGGGCGGGGCGACGGTGGGCCCGGCGGGGAGGTGCTCGGCCTCGATCCGCAGCCGGGTCGGGCCGTCGGCGGTGTCGGAGGCCAGGGTGAGGGTCAGTTGGTCGGTGCCGTGCGCGGTGGGCGTGCGCAGTCTGCGGCGGCCGTAGCGGGCTCCGGGGCCGCGGCCGGGTAGTGGGCCGCCGTCGCGGTCCAGCAGGACCCGCTCGCCGAGCCGTAGTCGCTCGGGGGGTGCGTGCCGTTCGCGGGGCGCGGGCTCCTCGTGGCCTTCGGACTTCAGCCAGTCGGCGAGCAGTTGGTCGACGAGGGCGGCGGTGTCGTGGTGCGGGCGCGGTGTCGCGGCCGTCAGCCGGTAGGGCGGCTGGGCGTGGTCGGTGGGCATGCGCGGAACCTCCCGTGGTGCGGTGCTGGGCTCTGCGAGTCCTCCTCCCGGAGGTCGATGGCGGATCGGGCGAATCGTTGTTCCTGCTATCTAGGAGACGAAATGACCAGGAGCGGAAGTTCCGCATCCGGCCCCGTTTCCTTCGATCGGGTGTCATCCGGCGGCAACGGGAACACCTCCGGTGCCGCCTCTGCTACCCGCTCCTCCGCGAGGGATGCACGCGTTCCCGGACGAGGACCCGAATGGTCCCGCCGCACCGCTCGCACCCCTGCCGGAGCGGGAACTGACCGGGCGTCAGGCGGCCTCCCCGGGTTCCGGCCTCAGACCTCGACCTCGACGAAGGTGCGCCCCGCCGGGCGGGCCCCGGCCGATCCGCCGGTGGCCTCGGCCAGCCAGGTGTGGAACCGCGCCGTCTCCGGCTCGGGGACGCCCACCTCGATCCGCACCCCGTCCGCCAGGTACTCCAGCCCGGCCACCGCATACCCGGCCGCCCGCAGGTCGTTCTCCAGCCGCCCGGCCCGGGTGTGGTCGACGGTCACCGCCAGCAGCGCGACGGGCCGGCGCTCCAGCAGCCCGAGTTCGTCCAGCGCCTCGGACACCGCCGCCCCGTACGCCCGCACCAGGCCGCCCGCGCCGAGCTTGATCCCGCCGAAGTACCGGGTCACCACGGCCGCGGTGTCGGTCACCCCGCGCCGCCGCAGCACCTCCAGCATCGGCACCCCGGCCGTCCCGGCGGGCTCGCCGTCGTCGCTGGAGCGCTCGCGCGGCTGCTCGCCGCCGACCACGAACGCGGTGCAGTTGTGCCGGGCGTCCCAGTACTGCTTGCGGATGCCCGCGATGAACGCCTGCGCCTCCTCCTCGTCGGCGACCCGCGCCAGGTGGCAGATGAACCGGGACTTCTTGATCTCCAGTTCACGGCTGCCGGAGCCCCGGACGGTCAGGTACGGCTTGGGGCTCGGCTCCGCCATGGCGCTGTTGCTCTCCGCTGTCGGTCGGTGCGTACGGTTCGGGCACCGCCCAGCCTATGCCCCGTGCCCAGGGCTCCCGCTCACCGCCCGGCCAGGGCGTCCAGCCGGGCGCGGTCGAGGCCGGTGCGCCCGGTGACCTCGGCGAGGTCGACGGCGCCGCAGTCCAGGCCGCGCAGCACGTAGCCGCTGAGCGCGCGGGCGGTGGCGGGCTCGTCCAGCACGTCGCCGCCGGCCTTGGCGACGTACGCGGCGAGCCGGGCGCAGGCCGCCTCCAGACCCTCCCGGTAGAAGGCGTAGACGGCGGCGTACCGGGTGGGCAGGTGGGCGGGGTGCATGTCCCAGCCCTGGTAGTAGGCGCGGGCCAGCGAGCGGCGGACCAGGCCGTGGTGCAGCCGCCAGGCGGCGTGCACCTGCTCGGTCGGGCCGGTCGGGACGACGTTGGTGGAGCCGTCGGAGAGCCGGACGCCGGTGCCGGCCGCGGCGACCTGCATGACGGCCTTGGCGTGGTCGGCCGCCGGGTGGTCCATGCTCTGGTGGGCGGCGGAGACCCCGCAGGCGGCGCTGTAGTCGAAGGTGCCGTAGTGCAGACCGGTGGCGCGACCCCCGGCGGCCTCGATCATCAGCGCGACGGTGGCCCGGCCGTCCGGGCCGAGGATCGCCTGGGTGGTCTCGATCTGGATCTCGAACCCGATCCGCCCGGCGGGCAGCCCGGCCCGGCGCTCGAAGTCCTCCAGCAGCCGCACCAGCGCGCCGACCTGGGCGGCGTGGGTGACCTTGGGCAGGGTCAGCACCAGCCCGTCCGGCAGGCCGCCGCCGTCGGCCACCAGGGTGCCGAGGAACAGTTCCAGGGTGCGGATGCCGCGGGCCCGGACCGGGGCCTCCATGCACTTGATCCGGATCCCGACGTACGGCGGGGCGCTGCCATCGGCGACCGCGGCGGCCACCAGGCGGGCGGCCCGGACGGCCTCGGCGTCCTCCTCCGCGTCGGGGCGCGGGCCGTAGCCGTCCTCGAAGTCGATCCGGAGGTCCTCGATCGGCTCGCGCTCCAGCTTGGCCCGCACCCGGGCGTGCACGTCGGCCAGCAGCGCGTCGTCCGCGACCCCGAGCGCCTCGGCCAGCCGCTCCGGCGTCCCGGCGTGCTCGTCGAGGGCGGCGAGCGCCTGCGCGCCCCACTCCCGGACGGTGTGCGCCCCGAACGCGTCGGCCGGCACGTACACGGTGTGCACCGGCTGTCGCGAGCCGCGCTCGCCCGGGTAACGGCGCGTCAGTTCGGCGTCCACCGGCGTCAGGAGTTCCTCGACGGCCGCCCGGGCGGCGTCCGAGAACGAGACGGACCGGGCGGCACCGACCTGGGCAGGCTGCGACATCCTGGGGCTCCTCCACTCACCGCACGAATTCAACAATTTGTTGATGCGAAAGTAGTGGTGGTCCCGCGGAACCGTCAATGGCCGCCCGGCCGGAAGAACCGGCGGACGGCCATCGCGCGTTCGTGGTTGTCTCCGAACGGCGCCGCGGGTCACTCCCCGCGGCCGGACTCCATGTACCGCTCCTGGAGGTCCTGCCAGACCTTCTCCACGTCCTTCACCGCGACCCCGCCGTCCGGCCGCGACCCCTGGACGCCGCGCTGGCTCAGGTACTCCGCGAAGCGACGCTCGTCGGGCTGCCGCTGGTTCTCCTCCATGTAGCTGACCAGCGCGTCGAAGCACTCGTTGGCGTCCAGCGGCTCCGCCCCGCCCGGGATCGGACGGCGCGCCGGGGCGTCCTCCGACTCGAACGGCAGCGGCTCCGGCTCGGGCGCCATCATCGCCTCCAGCCGCATCGGCCGGCCGGGCACCAGGATCGGCTCCGCCCCGGCCTCCACCGGCACCTGCTGCTGCACCTGCTGCTGCACCTGCTGCTGCGGACGCGGCGCCTGGCCATGGCCGTTCGCCACCGGTCGGTACCCCTCGGGCTGGTACTCCTCGGGCTGGTACTCCTCCGGACGGCCACCGCCCTGCTCGGCGTACGCCTCGGAGCGCGGCGGCTGGTAGCCGGACTGCGGACGGAGCTCCTCCTCCGGACCGCTCGGACGCGGTGCCTTGAACCACGGCGACGCCTGCCCCGGCACCCGCGCCGTGTGCACCTCCTGGTCGGGCGGCGCCACGTGCGAGCGCACCGGACGGGCCGTCCACACGTTCAGCTCGGCGGACGGGTCGATCACCGGTGCGGCCTGCGCCGCCTCCGGATCCTGCTGGTCGCGCAGCCGCACCGCGGCCAGCTTCGCCAGCGTCGGCACCGCCACCGCCGCGGACACCTGCGGCACCGCCTGCGCCTGCGCCTGCGCCTGCGCCTGCGCCTGCGCCTGCGCCTGCGCCTGGGGCACCGGCTGCGGGGCCGGCGCGTCCAGGGCCACCGGTCGGGCCTGCGCCGCCGGCTGAGCCTGCGTCACCTGGCCACGACCGCCCAGCACCGCCGGCACCTCCTGCCCGGACGCCTCCACCGCACCGCCCGGCACCGCACCGCCCGGCACCGTCAGCGGACCGTCGATCCGGTCGAGCACCGTCGGGTCCAGCGGGACGCCGTACTTCGCCAGCTTCAGCGGCAGCAGCGCCTGGAACGGCGCCGAACGCCGCCAGCCGCGCCCGTACCGGAACCGCAGCTGCGCCCGGTACACCAGCCGGTTCTGCTCCAGCCGCACCGTCTCGTCGTACGAACGCAGCTCCCAGAGCTTCATCCGCCGCCACAGCCGGAAGGTCGGCACCGGCGACAGCACCCAGCGCATCAGCCGCACCGACTCCATGTGCCGGTCCGCGGTGATCGCCGCGATCCGCCCGACCGCGTGCCGGGACGCCTCGACCACCACCACGAACAGCACCGGGATCACCGCGTGCATCGCCATGCCCAGCGTGTCGCCCCAGGAGGCCGCCGCGTTGAAGGCGATCGTCGCCGCGGTCAGCAGCCAGGCCGTCTGCCGCAGCAGCGGGAACGGGATCCGCAGCCAGGTCAGCACCAGGTCCAGCGAGAGCAGCACCACGATGCCCGCGTCGACGCCTATCGGGAAGGCGTACGAGAAGGCGCCGAAGCCCTTCTCCATCGCCAGGTCGCGCACCGAGTTGTACGACCCCGCGAAACCGATGCCCGAGATCACGCACGCGCCGACGGCCACCACACCCAGCAGTGCCCGGTGCGCGCGGGTAAGGGAAGGACGTGCCATTCGTTGATCAACCCCTGGGACTCGGCAGCTGCCGTATACGACCTGTAGCCGCCGAGTACACGTCCCCGCCCCGGGGTGCACGCTTCACGTCATCGCGTCAGAACGCGATGTCGGTGCACCGTCGACAGACTCGGCCCACCGGATACTACTCGCACGGGCGTTCCCCCCCGGCGCCAGCCCGGACCACGGCCTCCGATCGCCACCACACCTCCACTGGTCCGAACCAATGCGCGCACCGCTCCCGGGCCCGCACCGCACGCCCGCCGGCCCCGCCGCCCGTCCGGCGCCCGCGCCCGGCTGACGGCTCAGCTGCCCGCCGACCGCTCCACCGTGCCGTTCAGGTACGCCAGCACCGCCAGCACCCGCCGGTTGCCGTCCTCGGTCGGCACGAGCTCCAACTTCCCGAAGATGTTGGCGATGTGCTTGGCCACCGCCCCGTCGCTGACCGTCAACCGCGCCGCGATCGCCGAGTTCGAACAGCCCTCCGCCATCAGCCCCAGCACCTCCCGCTCCCGCGGCGACAACCGCTGCAGCGGCTCCGACCCGGCGTTGTGCTGCAGCAGTCTGCCGATCACGTCCGGGTCCATCGCCGTTCCGCCCGCCGCCACCCGCCGCACCGCGTCCACGAACTGGTCCGCGTTGAACACCCGGTCCTTGAGCAGGTACCCCACCCCGCCCGTGCCGTCGGCCAGCAACTCCCGCGCGTACAACTGCTGCACGTGCTGCGACAGCACCAGCACCGGCAGCCCCGGGATCTCCCGGCGCGCCGCCAGTGCCGCCTGGAGCCCCTCGTCCGTCAGTGTCGGCGGCAGCCGGACGTCCACCACCGCCACGTCCGGCCGCTCGGACAGCAGCGCCGCCAGCAGATCCGGCCCGGTCTCCACCGCCGCCGCGATGGTGAACCCGTGGATCTCCAACAGCCTGCTCAGCCCTTGGCGGAGGAGGTAGAGGTCCTCGGCGAGGACAACGCGCACGGCAGCTCCATCGTGATCGTGGTCGGCCCGCCCACCGGACTGTCGAGCGAGATCGTTCCGTCGAACGTACCCAAGCGCTTCTCGATCCCGCGCAGCCCTCCGTCCACCTCCATCCGCGCCCCGCCCAGACCGTCGTCCGTCACCACCACCCGCAGCCGGCCCGCCCGGTGCAGCACGTCGACCCAGACGTGCCGGGCCCGGGCGTGCTTCGCCGCGTTCGCCAGCAGCTCGCTCACGCTGAAGTACACCGCCGTCTCCAACGCCGCCTCCGGACGCCCCGGCAGACTGACCGTCACCTCCGTCGGCACCATCGCCGTCAACGCCAACTCGCGCACCGCGTCCGGCAGTCCGCGCTCCGCCAACACCGGCGGGTGGATGCCCCGCACCAGATCGCGCAGCTCCTGCAACGCCTTCGCCGAAGCCTCCCGGGCCTCCGCCAGCAGCTCGCGGGCCGCCGTCTGCCCCGGGGCCATCAGGTGCTCGATCGTCCCCAGCGTCAGCCCGATCGTCACCAGCCGCGCCTGCGCCCCGTCGTGCAGATCGCGCTCGATCCGCCGCAGCTCCGCCGCCTGCGCGTCCACCGCGTCGGCCCGGGTCTCCGTCAACTGCGCCACCCGCTCGGTCAACTGCGCCCGGCTGGGCTGCGGCCCGCCGCCCAGCACCCGGCAGGCGAACGCCCCGTGCATCCGCACCGCCCACGGCATCGCCGACAGCCCGGCCGCAGCCAGCACCCCGCCGATCAACGTGGAGAACAGCAGGTTCAACGGCTGGCTGTTCAACCCGAAGAAATGCCGTGAATCCACCGTGGCCGAGCCCATGAAGACCAGGCCGCCCCACAACAGCGCCATCGGCACCCCCAGCAACAGCACGACCCCCACCGGATTGGCCAGCAGCCACGCCCCCTCCCGCTGCACCTGGTGATCCCGCACCGCCCAGCGCACGAACTGCACCAGCCGCGCTACCCCCTGCCTCCGGTGGTACGACACCCCCGTCCACCAGAATCCGCGCGCGTCCTGCTCCAACGCCTCCCGTGGCGAGTACACCACCCCCCACTGCTCGCCGGCCTCCCGCCCCACCCGCCACCGCGTCCACCCCGCACCGCGCCGCACGAACCAGTACAGCGTCGACACCCCCGCCACGGTCGCGCTCGGCACCGCCGCGTACAGCCCCAGCGGCCCCTGGTCGAACAGCTGCCCCACGATCAGAACCGTGCACACCGCCGCCAGCACCGGCACCACCAGACCAGCCGCCGCGGCCCCCACGATCACCACGGCCTGCCCGCAGGCCCGCACCCCCACCCGCGCCCGCTCAGCGACCAGGGACCGGGCGGCCCCGCCATCACCGAACCATGCTGTCGTCGCCAAAATCCGCTCCCCGAGAAGTAGGACGCCGTCCCCCTGAACGCTCTCAGTCTCTCGTCAGCACCACGGCCGGCACATTGGCCGTGCCACCCCTCTTTGAGGTGGACCTAGCACCACCCCGGCCGACCCTCACCGCCCCGGGAACGCGAAAAAGCCCCCCGACTTCCCGTCGGGGGGCTTTCCCACAATGATTGTTCGGCGGCGTCCTACTCTCCCACAGGGTCCCCCCTGCAGTACCATCGGCGCTGTGAGGCTTAGC